>CALEJM010000102.1 GCA_937898265.1 uncultured Porphyromonadaceae bacterium | reverse complement strand
CTAAGATGATTGAGGGTAAAGCAATCCAACTCCACCCACTTGCATGTACTGCATTTAACGCCGACTTCGACGGCGACCAGATGGCTGTCCACTTGCCATTGAGCAACGAGGCTGTTTTGGAAGCACAATTGTTGATGTTGGCATCACATAACATCCTCAACCCTGCCAACGGCGCTCCTATCACAGTGCCTTCACAGGATATGGTGCTTGGTCTTTACTATATCAGTAAAGGTCGTCGCAGCACTCCAGAGCACCCAGTAGCTGGTGAGGGCATCACCTTCTATTCTCCAGAAGAGGTAGAGATTGCCTACAACGAGAAGAAGGTTGACATCCACGCCATCATCAAGGTGAAAGTTGACGACGTTGTCAAGAAAGAGAACGCCAAAGACTATCCTAACCTCCAACTTGGCGACAAAATCAACCACATTGTTGAAACCACTGTTGGTCGTGTTATTATTAATAAATATGTACCAGAGCAGGTTGGTTACCTCAACGAGTTGATCTCTAAGAAATCTCTCCGCGACATCATCGGCCGCGTCATCGAAGCTTGCGGTGTTGCACGCACAGCACAGTTCCTCGACGACATCAAGAACCTCGGTTACTACATGGCGTTCCGCGGCGGTCTGTCATTCAACCTTGCCGATATCATCATCCCTGAAGAAAAGGCTGATTTGGTACAAGCTGGTTACGAAGAGATTCAAGGCATTGTTGACGACTTCAACGATGGTATCATCACCAACAACGAACGTTATAACCAAGTCATCGACGCTTGGAACACCGTCAACGACAAACTGACCAAGAAGGTTATGGAGCACTTCGAGGCCGACAACCAAGGCTTCAACTCAGTATATATGATGTTGGACTCTGGTGCCCGTGGTAGTAAAGACCAGATTCGTCAGCTCTCCGGTATGCGTGGTTTGATGGCTAAACCTCAGAAAGCAGGTGCCGAAGGCGGTCAAATCATTGAGAACCCTATCTTGGCGAACTTTAAAGAAGGTCTGTCAGTGTTGGAGTACTTCATCTCTACTCACGGTGCTCGTAAAGGTTTGGCTGATACCGCGTTGAAAACTGCCGACGCAGGTTACCTCACCCGTCGTCTCGTTGACGTATCACACGACGTAATCATCAACGCAGAAGACTGCGGTACCCTCCGTGGCGTAGTGATGACCGAAATCAAGAACAAAGAAGACGTTGTTGCCTCACTCAGCGAGCGCATCCTCGGTCGTGTCTCTGTTCACGATATCATCCACCCTCTCACTGGCGAACTCATCGTTGCCTCAGGCGAGTTGATTGACGAGCGCATCGCCTCAATCATCCAAGCCTCACCAATCGAGCAGGTAGAGGTTCGTTCCGTGCTCACTTGCGAACTCCGTCGTGGTGTCTGCGCTAAGTGCTATGGCCGCAACCTTGCCACTGGTCAGTTGGTCAACAAAGGCGAATCTGTCGGCGTTATCGCTGCTCAGTCAATCGGTGAGCCTGGTACACAGTTGACACTTCGTACCTTCCACGTCGGTGGTGTTGCTTCTCACTCATCTGCTGAGTCAAGCTTGATTGCCAGCTACGATGGTCGCATCGAAATCGATGAACTCCGTACCGTAGACGTTGAAAACGACGGTGCACCATATAAAGTAGTCGTTGGTCGTTTGGCTGAAGCCCGTATCGTCGACGAGGTAACTAAAGTTGCCCTCACCACACAGGCTATCCAATACGGTTCAAAACTCTACGTCAACAACGGCGACCTCGTTAAGAAAGGCGACAAGATTTGCGAATGGGACCCATTCAACGCCGTTCTCGTTACCGAATACGCTGGTAAGATTAAGTTCGAAAACCTCATTGAAGGTCAAACCTACACCGTTGACGCCGACGCTGCTTCTGGTGTAAGCGACAAGATCATCATTGAGTCTAAAGACCGTTCAAAGACTCCGTCAATCCTCATCCTTAACGAGGCTGGCGAGACCATCTATACCTACAACCTCCCAGTAGGTGCTCACTTGGTAGCCACCGACAACGCTGTTGTCAAAGCTGGTGACCTCTTGGTTAAGATTCCACGCGCTACAAGTAAGGTAGGCGATATCACCGGTGGTCTTCCACGTGTTACCGAGTTGTTTGAGGCACGTAACCCATCCAACCCTGCTATCGTATCTGAAATCGACGGTGAGGTATCCTTCGGCCGCATCAAACGTGGTAACCGCGAAATCTCTGTTACCTCTAAGACTGGCGAAGAGAAGAAATACCTCGTGCCACTGTCAAAACAGATTCTCGTTCAAGAGCAAGACTACGTTCGTGCCGGCACCGCACTCTCTGACGGCGCTATCACTCCAGCCGACATCTTGGCTATCAAGGGTCCTACCGCTGTTCAAGAGTACATCGTCAACGAGGTTCAAAGCGTATACCGTCTCCAAGGTGTAAAAATCAACGATAAGCACTTCGAAATCATCGTTCGTCAGATGATGAGCAAGGTGACTATCGACGACGCTGGCGATACACGCTTCCTTGAAGGTCAGGTTGTTGACAAGTTCGAGTTCATGGACGAGAACGACCAAATCTGGGGCAAGAAAGTCGTAACCGACAAAGGCGACTCAGAGCAATTCTCTAATGGTCAGATCATCACAGCACGTCGTTTGAGAGACGAGAACAGCTCTTTGAAACGTCGCGACAAGAAAGTCGTTGAAGTTCGCGATGCACGTCCTGCTACCTCAACACAGATGTTGCAAGGTATCACCCGTGCCGCTCTCCAAACACGTAGCTTCATGTCTGCTGCTTCCTTCCAGGAGACCACCAAGGTGCTCAACGAAGCCGCTATCAACGGTAAGGTTGACTACTTGGAGGGAATGAAAGAGAACGTTATCGTTGGTCATAAGATCCCTGCTGGTACAGGCTTGCGCGAATACGAGCGCTTGGTTGTCATGTCACAGGAAGACTACGAGCGTATCTCTAACGCTTCCAACGAAGAGGCTGAGAACGAACTCCCAGAAAGCGAGAACTAAACTTTCGTAATCTAAAATAACGAAGCCGAGGGCATCTGCTCTCGGCTTTTTTTGTTGCTCAAAGTAGGGGAGTGAACAAAAAAACACCTGCTCTAATTGGGAGCAGGTGTTTCACTTTATCTGTTTGGTGGATTAGAAATTGTCAACGTGAACCTCAAAGAACGACTGAGGATGAGCGCATACGGCACAAGCAGCAGGAGCTTTCTCACCAACTACGATGTGACCGCAGTTACGGCATTCCCATACCTTAACCTCGCTCTTAGCGAACACCTCTTGAGTCTCGATGTTGCGGAGCAGAGCACGATAACGCTCCTCGTGGCGTTTCTCGATAGCAGCCACCATACGGAATTTCTTTGCCAAAGCTGTGAAACCCTCTTCCTCGGCTGTCTTGGCGAAACCTTCGTACATGTCGGTCCACTCGTGGTTCTCGCCCTCAGCAGCCTGTGCAAGGTTCTCTGCTGTTGTGCCGATGCCTTGAAGCTCTTTGAACCACATCTTAGCGTGTTCTTTCTCGTTCTCGGCGGTCTTGAGGAAAATCTCGCTCATCTGCTCAAAACCCTCTTTCTTTGCTACAGATGCAAAGTATGTATATTTATTACGTGCCTGACTCTCGCCAGCGAAAGCGGCTTCGAGGTTTTTCTCGGTTTGTGTACCGGCATATTTGTTTGCCATAGTCTTATAAAATTTAAGTAGTTTGTTGTTTGATTTTCGTGTTGCAAAAGTAATGATTTTCTTCATTTGAACCAAAAAGAATAGGGAATGATGATGGCAAATTTCGGTTTATGTCGGAAAAAATTTCACTTGTGCTAATGCGATACTACGTCCAAGAAACAATGCGACCGAGTAGTATAGCCTTGATACCACTGTAGCGAAAGTTTCTGAACAAATTCCTATTGTAATCACAAGAATTGCAATGTTGACGCAAGTTCAAACCGAATAGTTCGGACTCGTTGCAAACTTGCAATAACCCCCAACCGAAGTGTTTGTAGAAATTGCAAAGTTGCAATCCATGCAAACCGAATGGTTCGGACTCGTTGCAAACTTGCAATAACTCCAATCCGAAGTGTTTGTAGAAATTGTAAAGTTGCAGTTAACGCAAACTGAATGGTTCGGACCCATTGCAAACTTGCAATAACCATAAATCAAACAGTTTCGGCTCGCAGCAAAGTTGCAAAACCATCATGCCTTATATATAGTGCTACCGATATTACTGCCGCTGGTGCTTTTGATGGTGGAGGTATTTATCCAGAAAAAAATGATGAAACAGCAGCTGCGGAATTAAAGATTTTTCGGAAGTTTTTCCGGAAATGGGCGAAAATAAGTGTTGCAAGATGCTGTTTTATAGTGCGATAAGTAAAATTGTTTATTGGGCATTACAATTATATAAATAAGAACTGGGCGCAGTTGAAAAGGTTGTATCTTTGTAACACAGACAAGAAAAACCAGAACCTATTTCTTGTGGTACTACTGAAAGTGTTCTTTGAAATACATAAAAGGCTAAAGGTGCGAGAGACGATTGTTTTTAGCGTTATATAGTATCGAAACGACGTTTTTAGACTGAAACGTATCACACAACTAATAACCTAAAAACTTCAAATGCAGCACCTAAACCAATGTCCCTGTGCATTGAATTCTCTTATGGGACCAAAAAAAATTTTTCATGATAATACAAACAAAGAAAACGGCATATTTGCCGTTGAGCAGCATCAAAAGGCTGCCGATTGCGTTCCAACCAACTTTCTACTCAAAGGTAGTAGATTTGGCTAAAGATGTGAACGAACCAATGTTAGTAGACTCGGTTGCCGTTCTGGCAGACCAAGTCGCAGAGTTGAATCAGATTGTTGAAGCGCCAAAGGGTGTTGACAGCAGATTGGTGGAAGACGCTGTGAAACGTGTTCAGCAGTTTTGGGTTAGTACCCGCTACTTGCTGAAGGGTTACAAGCGAAGCAACAATCAGCAAGAAGCTGCCATGGCTACGAAAGCTTTGGACTTGTTGGAGCACCTACCGACGAAGGTGTTGCGCACCAATGCTTCAGAGTTGTTGAATGCGTTGGTAAACAACTTCGACGCGGCTTGGAAACCGGCAGATCTCACCGGCACGTTTCTCGAGGATTGGAGGGCGCAACTTGCAGTGGTTGCCAATGATTACGCTCAAGTGTATCAAAACCGCGTGGACAATGGTGCATCACACAGTTGTTTCACAGAGAAGAAGTGTGATGTCTTCCAACTGTTCGAGTTCTTCTACATGAATCTTTACGTTTGTGTTGGAGTGACAGGCGACCTTGCGCTCATGCAACTGCAGGCGCAAATCAACGAGTTGGTAATTATCTACACCACCATCGCGAAGAGCCGTGCCACTCGCATCGCTAATCGGAATCATTCTGAGGAGGAGAGCAACTCGGAAGAGACGTCATCAACAACTGCCGACGAGACGGCTGAGACAGCAGAGGCAACGACACCAGCAAACGAGGACGCTGCTTAAGTAGGTCTCTATTCTTTTGGCGACCCCAAGGAGTTCAATGCTTCTTGGGGTTTGCTGTTTTTTTACCTGTTCATTGGCGGACAAAAAAAGCCCTCGCTGTGGTTAAGCGAGGGCTGGGTTATCGTTAAGGTAGTCGTTAACGTTTACTT
>CALEJM010000101.1 GCA_937898265.1 uncultured Porphyromonadaceae bacterium | reverse complement strand
AATTTATATTATGATTATTATATTTATAAAAACAAATTCTTCAATTACCCTAACTGGATAACATCTGCCATAGTATACCAACCAGGCTCTTTACCTGCCAGGAATTTTGCTGCCTCAACAGCCCCTTTTCCAAATAATGCACGACTTCCTGCATTGTGTGAAAAAGTTACTATCTCATCCTGTCCAGCAAATATAACATCGTGATCGCCTACGATAGAACCACCACGAACAGCAGAGATACCAAGTTCCTTCTTGTCTCTCTTCTGTCTACGCTGACTTCTGTCGTATACATATTCATATGAATTATCAAACTCTTCATTGATGCTGTCAGCAAGTGCAAAATCCTTTGCCTTCTTAGCTTCAGCTCTCTGATTTACAAGATCCATGATTTCCTCAGGAATCTCTTCCTTATCAACAAGAAGTTCTACGCCCAGAACATCCATAAGTTCAACGAGCTTATCGTATGCTTCCTTGATTGCAGCTGCTGAAGCCTTCACCAAAGCTAACAACACCGACTGCTTCTACGGCTATATTGATGAGAACGTTGATGGCAACAATGTCTATATCCTCTACATCATCCACATCACCAACAAGATGGAGAAAGGCAAAAGTTACACCGCCGAATTGGCCACTTCAACCAGCACCGTTCCTACTTGGAGTGTCTCCAATAACACTTGCGGTTTCCAGGATGTCATCACCGTCAACGTGCCTCAAGCCATTAAGGTAGATGAATCAATCACCTATACCAACAGCGCAGAAAGCACTTGCGCCCAAGCCGTCCATTCTCTCGAACCAGCCATCGTAGTCAATATCGTCGACAACGATAGAAGCGAGGTCAACGAAGTGAAAGGCACATGCGTAGCCGACTGGCTCTTCTTCCCTTTGAGCAACATTCCACAGACTTATAAAAACTGGGACGCTGACATGATCAAAGAGGCGTTCGAGAATTTCCGCACCAAATACCCAGATGCCACCTCTTTGAATGGCGTTCAAAGCCAAGGCAACGACTTCTCAGCTGAACAACTCCTGATGTTGCAAACCTTTGCTGCCGACAACATGCTGGCACTCTACGAGCAGACCCACCACGAATACCTCAATGCTAACGAAGAAAAGACAGTAACTCTCATCCCTATCGCTGCAACAGCAACCCTTGAGAATGGAGAAGCACTCCCTGACAATGCAGTCTGCCTTGAGCCAATGGAATTCAAACTCAAAGCCACCAATCCTCCAACCGGCGAATTGAAATTCGGCCCTACCGGCGGTAACTATACATACCCAACCGATGAAGCCAAAAACCGTGTAGCTGGCATCAGAATCAACAAGAACGCTACAAGCGTGAAGATGCCTATCCGTGTGTTCGACAATATCAAGGTGACAGGAGTGAGACTCCTGCCAGAACTCTCTACCGACAAAGGTCTCACAGAGAAGGCTATCGCCATCAACAACATGAGTGGCCTCCAACAGGGCGACAACATCGAGTTCGATATTACCGAACTTGGTTTGAGCGAATTGACAGAAGGTCAAGAATATGCTATCGCTGTCAACTTCACCCGCCTCATCATCGACGCTGACGGCAACACAGTTGAAGCTACAGGCGACTGCGCCCAAGGTATGAACTACTTCTTGGTAAAAGTAGTACCAGAATACGCTGTCTGGACTCCACAAGGCGACAACACTGCTTGGAACAACGATGCCAACTGGAGCACAGCCAACGCTCAAGGTAAAGTACAAGGTAGCGGTTTCGTTCCAATGAACGCATATACCCAAACCATCATTTTTGCCAACGAGCAAGGCATCTACCCAGTGCTTCCAACAGAAGGAGCCAAGGTAAACGAAACTGGAGCCACACCATATATTAATTATGACATCAACTACACAGCCAACAGCGCCAACGACATCTACTTCGCTGTGGGCGCTATGATGGGCAACCAACAGTCACTTACCTACCGCGATGCTTATGTCGACATGGCATTCCCATCTACACGTTGGACTCTCGTTGGTATGCCACTCCAAAGCATGGTGTCTGGCGACTTCAACGTACCATCCTCTGAGATGGACGGTCACGATCCATTCTCCGTAACCAACTACGACGGCAACTACACCGTACAATTCTGGCAGAACCTCTACAACAACACCACTGCCTACAACGTAGGTTGGAGCGGCGTCGACAACGCAACTAACGTTACAACCGTTGACAACACTCTCTGGACAACCAACTTCAACGGTGTAAAACAACTCTACACCCCAGGCACCGCAGCAGCCGTATGGCCTGTTGACGACCGCAAAGACGACGCTACCGACTACGACGTTGTTGTCTCACTCCCAGGCACTGAGGAAACACTCTACTACTATAGCTACGGCAATCCAACAGGTATCGGCGAAACAATCGACCGCACCAACAACGGCAAGTTGGCATACCCACAAACCAACTACACTTTGCAAAGCGTAGCAGGCGATGAATATGTAGTCTTCGGTAACCCAACCATGGCTTATATCGACCTCAACAGCATGATTGCACGCAACAGCAGCGTACTTGCTTCTGGCTATATCTACTGGAACGGCAATGTCAACACACTCGACTGGGAATACTATGGTACATTCAACGGTGAGACCAACTCAGCATCTCTCCCGACCGGCATCACCGACGGCTACCTCGCTCCAATGCGTGGCGTGATGTTGAAAAAAGCCGATGCTGATGCTACAAGTGTTGCAATCACCATCGACCCAACCGATTTGACTACAACACCAACAGTCACACCATCTGCTCAGCCATCGTCTGCCCTCTTCATCACTGCGAAGAGCGCCGATCACAACAGTTACGCCTCAATCTATGAGAACGCTAACAGCAACGACGGCTTTGTAGCCGCTGAAGATGCTAAAGCTATCCGTATCGACGACGACTTCACCCCATCGCTCCTCTACACTGTGGGCGGCGACAAGGCTTTGGCAATCAACAGTCTCAACAATATCAACAATGTGCCAGTAGCCGTGCTTACCTCACAAACCACCTCTGCCACCCTCTCCTTTGAAGGTGCCGACAGTTTCAACGGTAAGCTCTACCTCTACGACTCACAGGCCAACACATCAACCCTCATCACCAACGAAGACAAAATTACCATCACCTCCACCCGCTCAGGCGAACCTATCCGCTACTTCATCCAAAAAGTTGTGGACCAGACCACAGGCGTGGACATAACAGAGAACGAAGACATCAACATCTTCGTTCAACCTGACGGTTCAATCACCGTGGTAAGCAACGACAACATCACCGAGGTGAACGTCTACAACGGCGCTGGTCAACGCATCCTCCATCAGACCGCCAACGACCAAGTGGTTGGTCTCTCCTTGCCAGCTGGCGTCTACGCCGTACAGGCTGTATCAACAACAGAGAGCCGCACTCAAAAAGTGGTTATTAAGTAATTATTGTAAACGACGATTTTTAAAACAACATGGTAATGAAAAAGATTGTAATGATGATTGCCTGCGCAGTGCTGCTGATGTCAGCAGCCACTGCAAAGGCTCAAATATACAGTGGCTCACACTTCGACAGCGACATCCTCGTCAGCAACGACTACGACGAGGCGCTGTTCGGAACAACCAACTCCAACGAGTTTGACGGCGTATTGGCTGACCTCAGCATCGGCGTAAGCGGCGGTTTGACAGGTCAGCAGATTGTCCCATTCGAGCGCGGCGGCTCACAGCCTATGTTCGACCCAGCTGTAGCTGGCAGAATCCGTCCACATGGCGATTCAACCAACAATATCCCTGTAGGTTCAGGGCTCTGTCTCGCCATCGGTTTGACATTGTTTATCCTTGCTCGCGTACTCCTCGCCTTCCGTCAGGAGAAGAGAAACATCTAAGAATTGTAACAACTTTATTATATAGTATTTTATCTCGAGCGGAGTTCTATGTGACATAGCGCTCCGCTATTTTTTTGTCTATACGCTTTGCGAAAGTTTTTCAGAAAAAGATGACAAAAAACTTCTCTCAAAGGTTCACAAAGGGGCTTTTCGAACAACGGGTTTGAACCTTTCGCGCACACTTTACTTAGAAATTTTGCACCAATTATTTGGAGATTTTCGTCAAATCGTTGTGAATTTCGGACATGTACAAAATTTACAACCGCCATGAAAACGCTGTTTTTCTTTGCGTTACAAAGTACAAATTTCGGACCGCACAAAATCTCCAAAATTCTTCCCGAAATTTCCAAGTTGATTTCTTGAAATGAATATACTTTTGCGCTCGGGAAAAACCAACGACAAGTTTCGTCGTGGAAAGAATTGTAAAGACTATTAGAAGACATATTTTGAATTGTAAAGACTACTAATTATTCTTTCCCTTGAAACTGGTTGAAACTGATACGTACTATAATATAATTAAGTAAAGACTACAGCCCTTGCGAAGGGCACTCCTCCCAAAACAAGCAGGAGTTGTTACAATTACAAATATAGTGAACACGTATCATTTGGTTGTTACAAGTTAATACTATAGACAAATAAAACTTTTCTATTAATTATATCAAACTTCAAACAAATGAGACGCATTCTACTAACACTATGCCTCTTTATTATGATGTTGCCAATGGCGCTGTTTGCACAGACCACCACTGGTGATATCGTTGCTATCACCTATACTAATGGTGGTACAACCTACTATTTGCAAGCTCCAACAGGAACTGGCAACGTAACCAGAGCAACAACCCCAAACTTAAGATGTTTGTGGGAAGTTACCGCCGTTACCAATGGTTACACACTTAAAAACGTAAGCACCGGTTATTACCTATATACAAACGGAACAGGTAATAGGACACGAATTAGCACCTCGAGCACAGCAGTAACTTGGACATACTCAAATAACAACTATGCCAGAGATAGAAGAGGTATTTCCTGGAGCGATGCTCTTAATTATTACATAATTGGTGGTACCTTTTCTACTACAACAACAGTCAGGAAGTTTACAAAAACAGAAACTCGAGGAACTTCTACTTATAATGTAACTGCAACTCCTAAAAACTCAACCGTATATAGTATTGCAGAAAACGGTGTACTTCAAATCAACTCAACAATCTCAAGAGTTGCCGAAGTCACAACTACTTACACCGCTACAGGTTATCCGACAATCTCTGGCGGAACAACTACTCTTTCTGAAGAGTTGACAATTGCCCCAGTCTACACTTCTAACGCCAGCTGGCTTAGAGTAGACAACAATGGTAATGTCTCAGTTGATGCAAACACCAGCACCACAAGCTCTCGTACTGCTACCATCACCATCACATACACCACACAAGACGGCACTTTCACCGAAACAGTGAACGTTACCCAACTTGCAGTAGGTGCACAAGGCAACACAGGTCTTACTCACCAAGCAGGTGCTTCTGGTCGTGCTATGATGGCAAACGGTATGCAAGGCGTACACACTTACAAAACCATTGTATACGTTCCTTCAGGTCAATCTGTAACATTGAAACTCCCTGAGACTTCAAAGATGTTGAATTACTGCCGCTGGTATAACTACAAAACAGACGCGCACGACACACATATCAACCGCCCAAGTGGTTTCACAGAAAGCGCATGGGGTACTTATCGCGTAGGCCAAGCTGCCAACGCCACTTTCACCATGCCAACAAACGGCACTGTTACAACCATTGCTTGCGATGTTTCAAACTACCAAGACTATACTCAAGGCACAAACACATTCACAGAACCAACTTTGAGCTATCGCGCCATCTTTGAGATTCACCCATCAGCGGATATGGCTGCCTCAACTGTTAAGGGTCACATGAACACCTCAACCTACTACGAAGAGCACAACCTCATCGTTCCTGCAGGTGTAACCATCAACTTGGGTCTTGACTACGAATACACCAATTATTACTACAACACCAACCAACAGATGGGTACAAAAAGCGACTGGAGCATCAGTGGTCCAAACGTATCACTCACCAGTGCCGACAACAATTTCCTTTTGGCTAACCGCTATTTCCGCTTTCCTGCGCCAGCAACCGCAGGCGACTACACTTACAACGTTACTTACACAACCAACAATGCGTCTTATAAAGTAGCTCAATTCAAAGTTACAGTTAAAGCCGCAAACGACGTAAAGAGTGCAGCCAATGGCGAAGTGAAGAGCGAGACTCAGTTGGCTCGTATGTTCAACAAAGGCGCAGAACAAAACTTTAACTCATTCGACGGTACTTCTCCACTCCCTTGGGATGAAATCTCCTACGGTTTTGCCAAATATCCAAACATGACCCGAGACATCAACAGTCAAGGTGTTACAGGCAGAACCCAAGCTAACACAACCGACGCTCAATATGCTTGCTGGGGTGAATACTCTCTATTGACAAGAAGTAATGGTTGGGCAGGTTCTTCAGCTATTTCCGGTCACTCTACTTTCCTTTATATCGACGCAGCCTCTGCTCCTGGCGTAGTTGCCAACCTTGCCATTGACGGCGACCTCTGCGCAGGCACCAAACTTCTGTTCTCTGCTCGCGTTTCTAACATGAATGGTACTGACACACGTCCTAATCTCAACTTTGAGGTTATGGGTGTCACTACAGATCCTGACACCAAAGTTTCAACAGAAACCCCTATCACAACTTTCTCAACTGGTGACGTTGACCGTGGCGGAGATTGGTATCAATATATGTTTGATATCACCATGGAGAACAACAACGTAACCTATGACGAATTCCGCTTGAGAATCGTGAACAATGGCGCAAACACCAATGGTAATGACTTCGCCATCGACGACATCCAAATCTGGAAAGGTAAAAACCCTGTAATGCCTTACCAAGGCGACATCACCTGCGGCGTGGGCAACAGCATCATGGCTGTAACCCGTATCAACTACGCCAACACAATCTCTTTGAGCGAAGACTTCTACTACCAATGGCGCGACAGCGAGAGCAAAATGACTTCACTCGATGGCACTAAAGTTGGTGCTCCTGTTGACCTCCCATATATTGACCAACCATCAGACAAAGTAAACAACAAATGGGGTGTGATTACCCACGACAAATTTGTTACCTACGGCGCTACACTCCCTGCAGGTTCACTCTACGCAAACCTTGACGACATTATCGCAGATGTTAAGGCTGGCACAGGCTTCGCATCAACACATAGTTATGGCTATGTTGACGAAGTTGAAGACGGTGTTCACGTTTACGTCATGTATATCGTACACCAAAGCACCAACCTCAAACCAGGTCAAGAATACACCATTGAGTTGACCAGCAAACACACCACTGGACTGAATCCAGTACCACTCTTTGGTCAAGACGACGACCGTTGCGGCAAAACTGGCGTTATCACCCTGAAAGTGCCAATGGCTGTTCAAGTAGACGCTGATGTGGTCTACAGCCCAGTGGCTAACACCCTCTGCGCTCAGAGCATCCACACCTTGAAACCTATCATCACCAACTCTTATACAGAGAACGACGAAATCAAAGTCCTTGAGGGCACTTGCTACGCCGACTGGTTCATCTTCGCAATGCCAGCCAGCGAAAGCGATGCTATCTCAGCTTACCCAACAGCAACACGCAAAGAGGTTGAAGACGCTATCAGTCACCTCCGCGCTATCAGCACTACCGCCAGCACCATGACAGGCATCACCGCTCAAGGTGTGTTGACTTCCGCTGAAGTTGCATTGCTTAGCAACCTCGAAGCTGCTCACTTGCTCTACCTCTATGAGAATATCCACAACGAATATCTCAACGCAGGTGAGACCAAAGACGTGACCTACTACCCAATTACAGGCACAGGCACCAACGGTGTTGACATCTGCGGCGGCATGGCTGCTGTTCGACTCACCGCAATAGCTGATCCTCAATTCGCTTTGAAATTCGGTAACCTTGACAAAAGTTACGATGAGAAAGACGGTAGCGACAACATGGTAGCTGCTACACGTATCTACCTCAGCGAGAGAAGCAACATCCAAATGCCAATCCGCCTTCTCGACAACGCTATCATCACCGAGTTCAACATGATTCCTGAGTTCACCACCGACCCAGCATTCTCTTCAAGAATTCAACTCCCATTCACCCCTGCTCAATTGGCAGCCCTCAACAACAAAACAACAAACATTGTTACTATTGACGGTTCTTCATGGGATTTGAAAGAAGGTTTTGAATACGCTATCGAGGCAACTTACAACGCTGCTGACGATCCTAACAAAGAGTGCGGCAGCGCGACCAACTACTTCCTCATCAAAGTAGTACCACAGACCGCAGTTTGGGTTCCAGTAGCAGAGAGCAACGCATGGAACAACGATAAGAACTGGCGCACAGCCAACGCTCAAGGCGTAGTGCTTCGCAGCGGCTTCGTTCCAAGAGAGAACACCAATGTAATCATCCGTGCTAATGCTGAGGGTGCTTATCCAGAGTTGCCTTCTACAGTAGACGGAGAAGAAGCTGACTACCAGAAATTCATTGACTACGATATCAACTATAAGAACAGTCAGTGTAACATGATCCAATTCGAAGCTGATGCTTTGATGGGCAACCAACAGACCTTGGTATACAACAAAGCATTTGTTGACATGAAGATGCAAGCTACCCGTTGGACAATGATGGGTATGCCAATGCAAAGCATGTACTCAGGCGACTTCTATGTACCAACCGTAGAGAGCGCAGCTCCATTCGAAACAACCAACTACGATGGTAACTACAACATACAGTTCTGGCAGAAGATGCACAACAACAACACTCCTCACAACGTAAGCTGGAGCGGTGTTGAAAACGCAGAACAAGTGACCATCCAAACCAACGAAAACAACTGGACAACTAACTTCAATGGTGTAAACCAAGTTTATAACCCTGGTCTTGGTACCGCTGTTTGGGGTGTTGACGAAAACAAAGGCGACGACGACTTCATCATCGTTCGCTGGCCAAAAACAGAGACAGAGCTCTTCTACTACTCTTATGGTAACAAGACCAACATCTCTGAGCCAACCCCAAGAACAGATGGCGACAAACTTGCCTTCAATTCAGAGGGTCAACAATACACCCTCAACACCAACAATGGTGAGTACTTCATCTTCGGTAACCCAACTATGGCTTACGTAGATATCGCTGGCTTCATTGCCGACAACAGCACAGTGCTTGAGCCAGAATACACCTACTACCATGCTACTTCAGGCAACACCCTTGAATGGACTCCAACTACCATCACTCTTGATGGCAACGGCAATGCTTCTGCTACAGCATCAACCTATAGCGACCAAATCCCTGGCTACATTGCTCCAATGCGCGCCATCATGGTAAAAGCTAAGAGCAAAGGTTCTGTTACCGTAGCATTGAACGCTAACCGCTTGACTACAAAACCAACCAAAGTTACAAGCCAAGCAAATGCTACCAGCACCCTCTACATGACAGCTAAACAAGGTGAACATACAACCTACGCTGCCATCTACGAAGACCCAACCGCCAACAACGGATACACCAGTGGCGAAGATGCTGAGATGGTAATCTCTGACAGCGAACTTACCCCATCAGCACTCTACACCGTAGCTGCTGACAAGGCTCTCGCAGTAAACACACTCAACAACGTGAACAACGTTCCAGTGGCTGTTTACACCGCCAACACCTCTTCAGCAACCCTCTCTTTCAACGGTGCTGAAAGCTTTGACGGAGACCTCTACCTCTTTGATGCAGTAACCAACGCAAAAACACTCATCAGAGACAACGAGAATATCACCATCACAACAACCAAGGCTGGTGAACCAATCCGCTACTTCATCCAAAAAGTAGCTAACACTACCACCGACGTAGACATGACTACCAACGAGGGCATCAACATCTTTGTTCAACCTGACGGATCAATCACCGTAACTTCAAATGATTTGTTGACCGAAGTGAACGTCTACAACGGCGCTGGACAACGTATACTCCATCAAACTGCAAACGACCAAGTGGTTGGTCTCTCATTGCCAGCTGGCATTTACGCCGTACAAGCTGTATCAACAACAGAGAGCCACACTCAGAAA
The DNA here is from genome assembly GCA_937898265.1 of uncultured Porphyromonadaceae bacterium. Lineage (GTDB taxonomy): Bacteria > Bacteroidota > Bacteroidia > Bacteroidales > Paludibacteraceae > HGM05398. The sequence continues at coordinate 855 of CALEJM010000101.1, read as the reverse complement.
GTGGTTATTAAGTAATTATTGAAAACGACGACTATTAAAAACGACATGGCAATGAAGAAAATTGTTATCATGATCGCCTGCGCAGTGCTGCTGATGTCAGCAGCCACTGCAAAGGCTCAAATATACAGCGGTTCTAATTTCGACAGCGAAATCCTCATCAGTAACGACTATGACGAGGCACTGTTCGGAACAACCAATTCAGAAGAGTTTGGCGGCGTATTGGCCGACCTCAGCATTGGCGTAAGCGGCGGAATGACAGGTCAACAGATTGTGCCTTTCGGACGCGGCGGCAACGACGTTCAAACAAGATACGATGCCAGCGTGGCGGGGAGAGGTCGCCCTGGTGGGGACCCAACCAACCAAATTCCTGTAGGTTCAGGTCTTTGCCTGGTTATCGGCTTGGCACTTTTCATCGTGGCTCGCGTGTTCTACGCCTTCAGACACGAGGTAAAGAATATCTGAAATTGTAACAACTTTATTATATAGTATTTTAATCTCGGACGGGGCACTATGTGATATAGCGCTCCGTCCCCCTTTTCTGGAGATCTGGAGGCGGCTGTTTCAAGAAAAAGAGTTACCTTTGCACTCCATTTTAAAAGTCATGCTTTTCATCCTCGTCATAACACTCACACTTGTGCTGGCAGTGCTGTTGGTGCTCCTCTTCGTAAAGAAGGAGAACCTGGAGCCCGACAAGGAAGTGCCCGAAGATTGCTGCGGTGCACACGCTGTCTGCGAACGCGACCGACTACTCTCCTCTACGGATGAGGTGGTCTATTTTGACGACGAAGAACTTGACGCCTTGGCAAATAAAGATCCTTATACGTTTACTGAGGAGGAGTACGACGCTGTAGAAGA
>CALEJM010000100.1 GCA_937898265.1 uncultured Porphyromonadaceae bacterium | reverse complement strand
CGTACTGCCATTCTCTATGAACGAGAAGAAATTTGAAGAGATGTTCGGTGTGGGTGCTAAGTGTCTCCACTTCACTAAGGTAGAAACGGAGAATGACAACACCATCGTATTCACTCACCATTTCTATAATATGATAGTGGCTGGTCGCCCTGTATTCATTTATCCTACAAAGGATGTAACTCCTAGTGATCTTGTGTTTACTGATGTTACCCTGTCTGCAAAGACTGTAACGAATACGAATACAAATGATGGTGGCTTTACCTTCTACGCTTCGTATGACAACACCGATATCAACAAGAACGACCTCTTCATGAACAACAAGGGTTCAGTTAGTTATTGGACAGGATCAAGCACATCATATCCTGGCATGCGCTCATTTGTCAAGAATAATTGCAAAAATTGAAAAATTCCGCTTTTTTGTCCCATAAAACAGTGTTGATTTTTTGTTTTATTCATTATTTATTGCCTTTGGTTTCTGCCACAGCTTTCTCGGTGGCACGGAGGATTGGGCTTACGCTGACTGCTGAGCCTACAGCCTGACGCATCCAATGGTTTGGTGTGAGGCGACCGTTAGGATAGATGCGCTCCACTTCAGCGCCGAGGGTCTTGCCTTCAAAGAACTCCTCCAACTGGAATTGTACCAAGTGACCGTATGGGTAGTTTGGCAAATAGAGTGGGATAGAGAACATATGAGAGTAGATGGCAAGGATGGTAGAGTTCTCTTCGCCGAGCACAGGAGCATAATATTTGTTCCAAACCTCTTTGGCATTGTTGATGATGACCTCTTTCATCTCTTGCATGGTAGCGTTAGGATTTTCATAGAGCCAACGCCAGGTGTAGAGGTCAACGAGAGCTACGCCCATGATTTCGTAGCAACCCCAGAAGACGTCGAGAGTGAAGTCTGATTTGGAGTCGCCGCCGTTGATGCCGAGCAGTTGGAGGTCGCGTGTCTGGAATACGAAGGCGAGAGCCTCGGTGAAGGCGGTGCTTGGCACACCTTTCATGATGTAGTTGTCGACGTTGTTGAGTGAGATGGTCTGTTCAACATTGTGGCCAAACTCGTGTGTGGCGATGTTGTAGCCTTTGTAGTCCATGCCG
>CALEJM010000099.1 GCA_937898265.1 uncultured Porphyromonadaceae bacterium | reverse complement strand
GCTTGCCAGCAGCCACCACATCCTCTATCAGACTAATCTCACCATCCACCTGCACACGCTGAAAACCCTCTTGTTGCAAGATTTCCAACTGTCCCAGCAGCGGACGATCCTCCATCTCCTCCAGCGGGGCATATATCACCACCCGGCAATCCTCGTCACAGGCCATGATATAATCCACCACATCGCTTACGCTGTGGCGCTTCACCTCCACGCCGCTCACTGGCGAATAGGTGCGGCCTATGCGGGCAAACATCAGCTTCAGATATTCGTATATCTCCGTCGATGTACCTACCGTAGAACGCGGGTTGCTAGTATTCACCTTCTGCTCTATGGCCACCGCCGGCGCGATATTCTCTATCAGATCCACCTCTGGCTTGGCCATGCGCCCCAAGAATTGGCGGGCATAGCTCGAAAGGCTCTCCACATAGCGCCGCTGGCCTTCGGCATAGAGCGTGTCGAACGCCAACGACGACTTGCCGCTGCCCGACGGACCCGTCACCACCACGAGTTTGTTGCGTGGAATCTCCACGTCCACCCCTTTGAGGTTGTGAACACGGGCGTTTTTTATTTCTATGTTTTCTTGCACTATGCCTTACTTTTGGTCGATTGAGGTGACAGCACCAGCCTCGCTGAACTTCACCATGGTTGCCGTGCCGTTGAACATCGCTGCCGGCAAGTAGTTGACCGCACCAAACTGTGCAACGTCGAAGGTGCCTTTGGCCAATTCCTCTTCGCCGTCGGTCACCACAGCTTTGACACGGGCTGGCACGTTGTAGTAGAGTCCGCAGATACGAGATGGTTTCTTGGTCTGTTGAGCAACGGTCTGCTGCAGTTTCAAGGTGAGGTAGATAGGACTGCCCACCATATTGTCGGCTCCTACCATGCCTTCAACGCTTGAGTAGCGACAAACGACATGGTTCTCCATCTCTTGGGTTGGCACGATGCTGTAGACCACGGTTTTCTTCTCAACCACACGACGACCCACAAACAGCGCCACCAAGGCTTGCTCCCGTTTGTCCATCTCTTCCAGCATCTGCTTCAGAGCCTGACCATCGGGGGTGTGTTCGGTCTCGCCCGAGAGGAGGTCGGCACGACTTTCGCGGATGCGATAGATCTGTTTCGCTGCCATCTCAGCCATCTTTGGCACTGAGCCTGCCACCAACGCGTCTTCGCCCAACACGGAGAGGTCGGGCTCAACCGACTGCGAGGCTGTTGCCTTGCGGTTGTTGTTGTTTCGCTCTTTCTTGACCTCTTCCTTGAGGTTGACACCAAGGATGATGCCGTCGTCGTTGACGGTGATGTTGGAAGCGGTGCTCTTGCCGTTGACGGCAATCTGATAACATTTGGTCTCGTCGGCAACGCTATGATGTTTGATGGCCACCTGACCAATCTCCCAACGGTCGGCCTCCGAGGTGATGACGTCGGTGATGCCAAGGAAACGTGAGGCGTAGTTCATGAAAGGACCCGGTTTCTCCTTCACATGCTCCATCTCCATCACGACGTCGACAGAGGTTTTTGGCAGATAGTAAGCCACGCAGTTGGGCTTCACGCCTGTGGAGTCAACAGGTGTTACCGAGGTCTGAGCCACCATGGTGCCAAGGGTTGTAAACAATCCCACGGCAGCGAGTATGATACTTTTTTTCATTTGCATTTTGGTCTGAGTTTTGAGGGCTACAAAGATACTTAAATCCACAAAGATTTCAAAAATCTTGAGCCGTTAATTTTCGCCACCATTCGGCACCAACTTTTTCGCCCAACGAAATGGCTGCCCACAATTCGCGTCTCCTATTCCCGTCTCCCGACTCACCACAGCAATTATCATGCTCAGAATCACCTGATAACATTCGGTGTTTTCAAACAAAAACGCAAAGTGTACAAACGTTAAAACAGAAAACCATCTCGTTTTGCAAAGTTGCAATAACTTCAAACCAAAAGTTTTATTAAAATTGCAAAATGACAATTCAAGCAAATCAAAAGATTTGTGAAAATTGCAGAATAACATTTAATACAAACCAAACGGTTTGCACTTCTTGCAAGGTAACAATTTCTCTAAACCAAACGATTTGTTAAAATTGCAAAATTGCATTTAAGAAAATCAAACAGTTTTACGTTCATTGCAAGTTGACAAGAAACGAAATCAAAAAGTTTCGTACTCTTGCAAGTTCGCAATTTCTCTAAACTAAACGGTTTGTTAAAATTGCAAAATCGCATTTAAAGTAATCAAAAAGTTTTACGCAAATTGTCAGTTAGCAAGAACAGTAAATCAGTCTTCCAGAAAAAATTGTCAGTTAGCAAGAACAGCATTTCAGTCTTCCCAAAGGAAGTGCAGAGTTGCAGCAAGAGTGTTTTAAGCATACGATACTATCAGTAAAATTGCAATAACAGTGATTTTCATCATCCAGACCTTGGACGGAGTGACTCAAGTAATAAAAAGTTTTGGTCCCCGCTTATATTATCATTAAAAACATGTATCTTTGTCCCCGAAATACAAAAGCGTCATTCAACGCTTGTTCTTGGCAATGTGAAATTAGCACCTTCAACAAAGCTACCAAGACAAGATGATGAAATGATGCTCACGGACGTGCTTATGTCTGTTCCGTGGGTGTGCCATAGATATATGTCAATGGCACATTTCACGGCGTACATATATCCGTTAGCGTGGGTGTCCTATCAATTGTCAGTAGCTTAAGGTCGTGCTAAACCTCACATTGCTGACAAACGAAATGGGCATCCACGCTTTTTTTGTATATAGACTATAAACAACAACTTTAACCGTTTCTTGGGTGCAGAGACAAAAAATGATATATATATATGAAAAAACTCATCATTTTCGCAGCAATTGCTGCAACCCTGTCTTTAACAGGTTGTTCTTCTTACGGTAGATACGTAAACCAAACAAAAAACACCAATTTGATTCAAACTCAGGTAGTTTTATCAAATGCGAACTTCAAGGTTGTAAAAAATGTTCAAACCATCGTTCTTTACAAAGGTTCTACTTATAGATTCAGTTCTCAACAATTATGGAACAGTGCCTATGCTGCTCTTCTCAAAGAAGCCAATCTGCAAGGCTCACAAGCATTGATCAATGTAACAGTGGAGCAAGTACAACGCGTCCGCGGAGTAAAAACTCCAGATGGATATATGGATACAAGTGGTTATCAATCAGTACAAGTTAGTGGAACAGTGATAGAATTTACAAAATGAAAAAAATCGCACTCCTACTTATTGTCCTGTTGAACATTGTATTCTGTTATGCTGATGTTATTATAACAGAATCCAATCAAAGAATTGACTGTAAGATTACTCGTTCAGATAATAAATATGTTTACTTCATAACTTCTCCAAACAACGAGACGCAAAAAATAAAAATTGACGAGGTTATTTCTTTAAGTGTATCAAACCAAGAGTCAAACAACAACTCGACTGCCTCGGATTCAAACAAAGCAGACAACAATGGTCAAGTTGGAGACAACATCAACTCTGACAAAAATGCAACAGATACCATCACAACTGATTATTTTGAAATTCAAGGAATTTACAACCTAACAGATGTGTGTATCGGTGAGATAATTGAGAATAAGAAAAACTCTATTGTATACATTCCAATTGGACACACGGAACCAGTCAAGTTAAATACGGCACTCGTTTCTGTTAACAACCAGAAGAAAGTAAAAGTTACAGTAGTAAAACAAGTTACCGAGCAAGAAGTCACAATTCAAACGTTAAATGGCTACAAAGCACTCAACAGAAATTTCGTAATTAATTGGTATGACAATTTAAAAGCTGCGGCACTGACAGACCATGTATTAAGAGACAACCAACAAGTTGTTAATATTACATGTAAGCCATGTAAGAATTTTACTTTCAAAAAAATGATTCCTTACATTATATCTGCAACTGTAATTGAGTACTGTGATTAAAACGTATAATATGAAAAAGACGTTATTATTGTTATTAGTTATCATTTGGAGTTGGTCATATATCAAAGCTGATGTCATTGTCACAACAAACAACCAAAGAATCGTATGTAAAATTGTTCGTTCTGACAATAAATATGTCTATTATCAAATCGATGGTAGTGGAATTCTGAAAATACACAACGACAACATTGTCTCTATTAGTGTTTCAGATAACGATACTAATTCTAATATCACGCCCAACAACTCCACCAATCAGGACATTCCAAATGATTATATCAACGAGAGCAAAACAACGAGAACTCGCGACAGATTTTCTTGGAATCCATCGGGAGAAAAAGCTCACTTTCAAGGAAAAATAAACGGAAGCATTACAATGCTAGATATTGGTGTTGGAACAAGTTTGGAGTTAGGAAGTAGAATTAGAGATTTTATCTACATTGGTGGAGGTGTTGGATTTGAATATAGGAAACATTGGCTTTATGACCACACTTTCAGCATGCCAGTATTTGTTCCGATACATTTCTACATCCCTATATCAGTAAAAGTCAAACCGATGATTGACCTAACAAATGGTTTTACTATGTTTTGGATGAAATACCGATATCATGGAGAGGATGTTTCCTCGTTCGGTGTAGGATATTATCTGAGATTTGGTACTGGTGTAGAAATTGCGAATAAACATGCGATTACAGGAGGACTAGAAATAAACGGATTGATTGGAGGTTACCTCAATTACTCCTACTCTTTTTAACAGTTAATCAAACTCCTAACGCCATCCTTCAATCGTGAAGGGTGGCGTATTTTTGTCCATTCGGCTCTTTTGCGACAAAAATCGATTGTATTGTGGAGGATTAGATTGACGAAATCGCTAAGTGTCCCGATTTCGGGACACGGCAAACACAAGAATCTCAGCGACTTGATGTCGTTGAGATTTTTTTTGTCCCAAAATAGGGCAACCTCTGTGGCGGGCGTATCTTTGCAAAACAATCAACCGGTCGCTGTTGTCAAGAAAAAATGACGAAACAGCAACGACGAAAATGATGAGTTTTGCGCAGTTTTCAACTCAAAGTGCGTTGAAGTCCGTCTGCAAGACGCTATCACACAGCATGATAAGTAAAATTGTTTGCTTGACGCAACAATTATATAAATAAGTGTTGGGCGCGGTTGGAAATGATGTATCTTTGTAACACGAGAAACGAAACAAACATCTGTTTCTTGTCGTACAACTGAAATTGTTCTTTGACATACAATAAAGGAAAAAGGTGCGAGAGACGATAGTTTTTTGTTATAACCTGAATTGAACATGAAAAACTAACACTAACGATTATAACAAAAAATCATCAAATGTGGCACCTAAACCCAACGTCCCAATACATTGAAATCTCTTATGGGACAAAAAATTTATTTTTCACATGTTAGTTATACCTAAAAAATCGGCATTATTGCCGTTGGGCAGCATCAGACGATTGCCCAAAGCGTTCATGCCAACCTTCTACTCCAAGGTAGTAGATTTGGCAAAAGGAACGAATGAACAGATGTTAACAGACTCAGTCGCCGTCTTGGCAGACAAGGTCGCAGAGTTTAACCGCGTGGTTGAAGCACCGCAAAGCAACTACGGCAAAGTCGTGGGAGATGCTGTGGCTGACGTGCAACGGTTTTGGTCGAGCACACGCTACCTGCTGAAGGGTTACAGCAACAGCAAGAACCCACAAGAAGCAACGATGGCAAGGAAAGCTCTCGACCTGTTTGAACGCATTCCCGGCAAGGTGATGCGCACCAACGCCGCCGAACTGCTGAACGCCTTGGTCACCGCCTTCGATGCGGCATGGAAACCAGCTGACCTCACCGGCACATTCCTTGAGTCGTGGAGGTCGCAACTCTCCGACGTGGCAAACGACTACCTCTGGCTGTACCAAGACCGTGTGGACGACGGAGCAGCACACTTGTGCTTCACCGAGATGAAAGACGATGTCTTCGACACGTTCGAGTTCTTCTACATGAGTCTCTTTGTCTGCATCGGTATGACCGGTGACCGTGCGCTCATGCAACTGCAGTCGCAAATCAACGAGTTGATCATGATCTACAGCACCATCTCGAAGAGCCGTGCCACACGCATTGCGAATCAGAACCAGGCGGTGGAAGACAACAACTCGGACGATTCCGCAGCGACGGAAGTTCCTGGCGAGCAGACTGAGTCCACAACGGAGCCGCAAACCGTTGTTGACGCTCCAGAGACCACAACCAGCGAAGTAGCTTAAGGAGGTCTCAATCATCTGGCAGCCCCAAGGAGGTTCAACCCTTCTTGGGGTTTGCTGTTTTCTGTTTGCAACCTAATTTCATAAATAGATCTCGGAACAGTTCTTTTTCCTGTGTGAAACCATAGTGAAAAACTACTTGGTTCAAACCTTTGTTTTTCAATACATTTTGTTTATCTTTGCGCCTGTGTTGTCTTGCGGGGATTGCCGTGAGGTAACATTGGTAAAAAGAAATATCTTAAAGTGTTGTATATGAAATACCTAAAACCGTTGCGACGTGTGCTTGCCGTGCTCTTTTGGGCCGCTGCTGCGTTGCTTTTTCTTGACTTCTCGGGCACTATTCACGCCTATCTCGGTTGGGTGGCTAAAGTGCAACTGTTGCCTGCCGTCTTGGCACTGAATGTCGTGGTCATCGTGGCATTGGTGTTGCTCACCCTTCTGTTTGGTCGCGTCTATTGCTCTGTGATTTGTCCGTTAGGCATCACTCAGGACTTCATCTCTTGGCTGAGTGCTCGCCGTAAGAAAAAACGCTATCGTTTCACTTATTCCAAAGAACTCCGCTGGCTTCGCTACGGATTCCTTGGTTTGTTCCTCGTGCTCCTCATAGCTGGCATCGGAAGTCTCTTCACACTCTTGGACCCCTACGCATCGTTTGGTCGCATGGTGTCGCAATTCCTCCAGCCTTTAGCCATCAGGATAAACAACCTCTTGGCAGCATGGGCAGAACAACATGAAAGTTACGCCTTCTACGAAAAGAGCGTGTGGATGAAGAGTCTGCCTACGATGATTGTTGCTATCGTATCGTTGGTGCTTATCGTTGTGTTGGCTTGGCGTGGTGGCAGAACCTACTGCAACACCATCTGTCCTGTTGGCACCGTCTTAGGCTTCTTCTCACGCTTCTCGCTCTTGAAACCAGTGATAAACACAGAGAAATGCAATGGCTGTGGACTCTGTGGCAAAGGTTGCAAGTCCTCTTGCATCAACACCAAAGAACATCAGATAGACTACTCACGTTGTGTGGTCTGTATGGACTGTATCAACAACTGCCGTCAAGGTGCTATCTCCTACGGACTTCGTTATAAGAAACCAGAAGAGAGCGGAGTTGACAGCGGTCGTCGTCAGATGCTTACCGCAACAGCCATCTTGGCAGCCACCGCCACCGTTGAGGCGCAACAGAAACGTGTGGATGGCGGCTTGGCCGTTTTGGAAGACAAGAAAGTGCCAGAACGTAAGATGCCGATTGTGCCTGCTGGTGCAAAGAGTCTGAAACATTTCTCACAGCATTGTGTAGCGTGTCAACTCTGTGTGACCACCTGTCCGAACGACGTACTTCGTCCGTCAGGAAGACTGGAAAACCTCATGCAGCCAGAGATGAGCTACGAGCGTGGTTACTGTCGTCCCGAGTGTACGAAATGCTCTGAGGTTTGTCCTGCAGGAGCTATCGTGAAACTTGCTCCGGAAGAGAAAGCCTCAACACAGATTGGTCATGCCGTTTGGATTGCAGAAAACTGTCTCCCAGCGCGTGGCGAATCGGGTTGTAACAACTGCGCCCACCACTGTCCTACAGGAGCCATCACCATGGTGCCTGTCAATCCTAACGACGAATCATCGCTCCTCCGTCCAACCATCGACACAGAACGTTGCATCGGCTGTGGTGCTTGCGAACACCTCTGTCCTTCCCGTCCGTTGAGCGCCATCTATGTGGAAGGAAACTCACAACATCGTACCCTTTAATGCTTGTGGAATTATGAAAAAGAATAATGATTTTTCGAGACGCGACTTCCTGAAAGCAGCTGTTGCCGGCGGTTCTGCCTTGGCATTGGCTGCCTGCGGCGGGAAAGTTGCTGAGACGAACGATAATACAACAACAGAACATCGCCCCAAAGAGTTGGGCGAGATGACCTATCGCGAAACCACCTTCACCAAAGACCACGTCTCGCTGTTGGGCTTTGGCTGCATGCGTTTCCCAACCGTTGAGGGAGAGAGCGCCCGCGAAGGCAACGCCCCTATCGACCAAGAGGCAGTGAATGCCATGGTGGATTACGCCATGGCTCATGGTGTCAACTACTACGACACCTCACCAGCTTATTGCAAGGGTCATTCCGAAGAGGCCATCGGTAAAGCTTTGGCCCGTCATCCACGCGACAAATTCTATATCGCCACCAAACTCTCCAACTTCAGCGAAGAGACCTGGAGTCGCGAGGAGTCGATGAAGATTTACCACAACTCATTCAAATATCTCCAGGTAGATTATATCGACTATATGTTGCTTCATGGTATCGGCATGGGCGGCATGGAGGCCTACAATGGTCGTTATGTGGACAACGGCATGCTCGACTTCCTCCTTGAAGAGCGTAAGGCAGGACGAATCCGCAACCTCGGCTTCTCCTACCATGGCGACGTGGAAGTGTTTGACTATCTCCTCTCCAAGCACGACGAATACAAATGGGACTTCGTACAGATTCAGATGAACTACGTGGATTGGAGTCATGCCAAGGAACTCAACGAACGCAATACCAATGCCGAATATCTCTATGCCGAATTGGAGAAACGTGACATCCCTGTTGTCATCATGGAACCATTGCTGGGCGGACGTCTGGCAACGCTTCCTAATCACCTGACGGAGATGTTGAAACGCGAGCGTCCAGACGACTCCATCGCATCGTGGGCATTCCGTTATTTGGGCACATTTCCAAAAGTGCTGACCGCCCTCAGCGGTATGACCTATATGGAACATGTGGAAGACAACATTCGCACCTATTCTCCATTGGAACCGCTGACCGACCACGAGATGCAGTTGCTTTACGATGTCGCAAAACTGATGATTGACTATCCGTTGGTGCCTTGCACTGGTTGTCAGTACTGCATGCCATGTCCTTACGGCTTGGACATCCCAACCATCTTCAAACATTACAACAAATCGGTTTCCGAAGACTGCATCCCCGACGACGTTCAAGATCCAGAATATCGCCGTCTGCGCAAAGCCTATCTGGTTGGTTACGATAGAGCAGTGCCAGGCATGCGTCAAGCCAACCACTGTATCGGCTGCGGACGTTGCATGGAACACTGTCCGCAAGGCATCTTGATTCCAAAGGAGCTTCGTCGCATTGATGCCTATGTAGAGAAATTGAAACAACAGAAATAATAAAACACTATGATACATACACTTTTATTGTTCGGTTCTTTGGGTGCTCCAGAGATTCTGCTCATCGCCCTCGTGGTCTTGCTCCTCTTTGGTGGAAAGAAGATTCCTGAACTCATGCGCGGTCTTGGCAAAGGCGTCAAGAGTTTCAAAGAGGGAATGAACGACCTCGACCCAGACAAAAAAGACACCGAGAAGAAAGACGAAGAAACCAAGGAGTAATTCAACCCTATGGCTGACGAAAACACCACCTTTTGGGATCATCTCGACGTGCTCCGTGCTGCCATCATACGTGTGGTGGTGGTCTTCGTGGTATTCTTCGGTGTCGCTTTCGCCTTCAAGGAACAACTGTTTGCTGTGGTCATGGCACCACGAAGCAGCAACTTCGTCTTCTACCAACTGCTCAATGCCATCATCGGTCTGTTGCCAATCAGTAGTGAAGGCGTTGAGGCGTTTGAGATTGACATCTTCAATGCTCAGTTGGCGCAACAGTTTATGCTCCACATGCGGATGGCGATGTATGCCGCCTTTTTGGTGCTGTTGCCCTATATCTTGGTGGAACTGTTTCGTTTTGCCGCCCCAGGACTCTACGCCACCGAGCGTCGCAACACCATCAAAGTGATGGCAAGTGCCTACGTGATGTTCATGCTCGGTGTAGC
>CALEJM010000098.1 GCA_937898265.1 uncultured Porphyromonadaceae bacterium | reverse complement strand
CCGCCATGCTCAACGTCTCCTTCGCCTGCCACATGCCCGACTGCCTCGAGATGCCTTACAAACCAGCCATCGTGGGTGCCACCGACCCCACCGAGGGCGTACGCGGCTACCGCATGGGCGGCAACAGCTGTCTCAGCGGCGACTACTACGGCGAGTGGTGCTTCCCTCAGCCTCTGACCGTTGGACAGCGCATCGTCTTCGAAGACATGATCCACTACACCACCGTCAAGACCACCACCTTCAACGGCGTCTCCCATCCCTCCATCGCCATCTATCACCTCAACGGCGAAGTCGAGATGCTCCGCGAATATGGTTACGAAGACTACCGCAGTCGCATGGACTAAACCTCCCGTCCATACATATAAAAAATGCAGGTCACCCTACGCGGACGACCTGCATTTTTTTATACGTTGGCGTTTAGGCTATTCCGTCAAGAATTTCAAAGCCTCAGCAGGAACCTCCTCACGCTCCACGCGAGAGAAACGCGATCCTTTATACTCCGGCTTATCCACCTGCTCAAAAAACATTGACAGCGGACGCACCCACAGTGCCCCCTCGCCATACAACGCCCTGTAAACCACCATCGGCTCAAGCGTCTCACTATGTTTGGCAACACCTTCCACAACATAATAGTTACCCTTGAAATGGCGGTAGAAACCAATGAGTTCTTGATATTCTTTTTCCATAATCCATCTGTGTTTATTCAGCGCAAAGATAGACAAAATAATTGGGTGGGGAAAACCATAGGAAAAAAAACAGTGCAACAGATAGGAAAGATTTGAGCGTTTGCTGTAACTTTGCAACGTAAAATTTTAGACATAAAAACATCACACACTAACAACAACACAGAAGTTATGCCAGCAAAAAACAACCGTGGTCGCCAACAGCAACCCATCCAACTGCCAGACGCATTCGGCACCGTACCACCACAAGCCGTAGAGACAGAGCGCGCCCTCCTCGGCGGACTGCTCATTGCCCCCGACCGCATCGACGACGAGGTGGGCACACTGCTTCGTCCCGACACCTTCTACGACCCCCGTCACCAGACCATCTACGAAGCCATCATCAGTCTCACCGCCAAGAACGAGCCTGTCGACCTCTTCACCGTGGAAGACATGCTGATTGCCAACGGCAAGATTGAGGAGGCAGGCGGCTCCGAATATCTCACCTCGCTGACCACAGCCGTAACGTCAGCAGCCCACATCAAAGCACACGCCCGCATCATTGCACAAAAATTCATTGCCCGTCAGTTGATTACGATGGCAATCAAAGTGCAACAGGAAGCCTACCAAGGTTCAACCGACGTCGACGTGCTGCTGCAGACCGCCGAGAGCGAGATTTTCGAAATCTCCTCCAAGCAGATGAAACGCGACGCCGTTCAAATCGACGGCGTGCTCGACGAAGCCTACGAGCGCATCCGCGCCTCGCTGGAGACCCCAGGCGCCATGAGTGGCGTGCAGACCGGATTCCGCGAACTCGACCGTCGCACAGGCGGTTGGCAGAAGTCGGACCTCATCATCATCGCCGCCCGTCCTGCCATGGGTAAGACCGCCTTCGTGCTCTCCATGGCGAAGAACATGGCGGTAGACAACAACACACCTGTGGCAGTATTCTCCCTTGAGATGTCGAACGTTCAGTTGGTCAACCGTCTCATCATGAACGTCTGCGAACTCCCTGGCGACAAACTCCGTAGCGGCGACCTCGAGATGCATCAGGTGAAACAACTCGACGTGATGATTCGCCGACTCTACGGCGCTCCGCTCTACGTCGACGACACCCCCTCGCTCTCCGTCCTTGAGTTGCGCACCAAGGCACGCCGCCTTGTCAGAGAGCACGGCGTTCAGTGCATCATCATCGACTACCTCCAGTTGATGAACGCCTCAGGCATGTCGTTCTACTCCCGCGAGCAGGAGGTCAGCCTCATCTCACGCTCACTGAAAGGTCTGGCCAAGGAACTCAACATCCCAATCATCGCCCTCTCACAGCTGAACCGTAACGTAGAATCACGCAGTGCCAACGACGACCACCGTCCTCAGCTCTCCGACCTCCGTGAGTCAGGTGCCATCGAGCAGGATGCCGACATCGTCTGCTTCATCCACCGTCCGGAATACTACAAAATCTATAGCATCAACGACGTAGACATGCGTGGTAAAGCGCAGATTATCATTGCCAAACACCGTAGCGGTTCGGTCGACGACGTCACGCTGAAGTTCATCAGTCAGTTCACCAAATTCGACAACGACAACAACGAGGAAATCAGCGTTGCCGACATCATGAACGCTGCCACACCTGGCTATCGCGACCTCCCTGCCAAGGGTCAGGGCGACGCAGCCAACGCCTCGCCACTCCCACCCGAAGCGCCCGGTTCGCAACCGTTCTAAAGCCTTTTTCCAACCCAAAAAGATAAGCAACTCCGACCATTCCAGACGGGATGTCGGAGTTGTTGTTTTTTAGTCATATAGCGTCTCAGCATGCCTTTAAAAAACAGGACAAAAGAAACGGGCGCAAAGAGAGGGCAAATGTGCAAAAAAATCGTTATCTTTGCCGACTAATAGTTTACCCATATTGCAGCACTATGCTCTTCTCTGAAATCATAGGTCATGAGACGTTGAAAAAACGCCTGATACAGATGCAGGACAGCGGTCGCGCGCCCCACGCTTTGCTCTTTTGCGGCAACGAGGGCACAGGCAAGTTGGCTCTGGCATTGGCTTATGCTCAGCGACTTTGCTGTCAACACCGCACTGGCGACGACGCCTGCGGCGAGTGTCCGTCGTGCCGACAGTTTGCCCGACTCGCCCACCCCGACCTCCATCTGGAGTTCCCGTTGGTGAAACCCGAGAAGGCGAAAGAGCCACCACTGTGCAGCGAGATGGCAGAAGATTTTGCCCAAGCCCTACTCAACAATCCGTATCTCAGCATCGACCAATGGGCAGCGCTGATTTCCGACGGCAAGGTAG
>CALEJM010000097.1 GCA_937898265.1 uncultured Porphyromonadaceae bacterium | reverse complement strand
TGCACTGTTATTCTCTTCCGAGCAAACAGGCTGCGGTTCGGCATAGATAAAACAAAAAGTGCTTCTCCACAGAAGGACCTGAGGAGAAACACTCTATTTTGGGCACTATTCCCGCCTAAGGGAGGAGGAATAGGTTTATTTCAGACGGAGGAAGCCGATGCCGAAACGCTCAACGGCAGCGCGCTCCAAGTCTTCGCGTACGCTTGGGTCGGCAATGCGTATGAGTTCGCGGGCACGCTCTGCGAGTGGTTTGCCTTTCAAGAAGGCGATGCCGTGCTCGGTAACGATGTATTGAGCCTGGAAGCGGGTGGTGACAACGCCAGCACCTGGAGCCAAGCGGGCAACAATCTTACTCTGACCCTTGTTGGTGAGAGATGGGAGGGCGATGAAGCACTTGCCACCTTCACTCAAGCTGGCACCGTACATGAAGTCGTGCTGACCGCCAACACCAGAGATGATGGTCTCGCCGATAGAGTCGGCACAGATCTGACCGGTCAAGTCAACCTCGATAGCAGAGTTGATGGCCATTGCTTTTGGGTTTTGGCGGATGATGAATGGGTCATTGGTCCAAGCCACGTCGCGGATCACGAAGTCAGGGTTGTTGTCCATATAATCGTAGAGATTGCGTGAACCCAACACAAGACTGCCGACGCTCTTGCCAGGAAGGATCTTCTTCTGTGAGTTGTCGATGATACCCTTTTCAATCAAAGGCAATACGCCGTCGGTGATAGCCTCGGTGTGCAAGCCGAGGTGTTTGTGGTCTCTAAGGGCGTTGATTACAGCGTTAGGAATGCCGCCTACGCCGATTTGCAAGGTAGCACCGTCAGGAATCTCGGCAGCGATGAAGTTACCGATGCGGGTCTCCAAATCGGAAGGCGTTGGTGTTGGCACCTCAACCAGTGGTTCGTCGATGCGGCACATGGCAGCAATCTTGGAAACGTGGATCACTGGGTCGCCGAAGGTGCGTGGCATATATTTGTTGACCTGTGCGATGACGGTCTTGGCACACTCAGCGCCAGAGAAAGCGATATCTGCAGAGATACCGAATGAGCAGTAGCCGTTCTCGTCTGGTTCGCTTACGTTGAGGAAAGCAACGTCAACAGGCACGGTGCCGCTGCGGAACAAGCCTGGCACTTCGCCCAAGAAACAAGGGATGGTGTCGGCCACACCCTCTTTCATGGCTCTGCGCAGATTATTAGGAACGAAGATGTTGAGAGCGCGGAATGAGTCGATCAACTCACGTTTTGCATAAGGAGCATCCTCCTTGCTGATACCGAAACCAGAGATAATCTTAACGTCTCTGAGTTCTGGAGCGCGTGCTGTAAGGGCTTTGAGCAAACCCTCTGGGATAGAGGTGCTGCCTTGAACAACGATAGTGTCGCCCGACTTAACGAGTTTCACCGCCTCTTCAGGCGTTACGAAATGATAGTCTGCCATACTGTGTGTGTCTATTATGCTTCGTGTTTGTAATCTTTGTAGTCGGCATTGAATTGGCGGAGACGCTCTTCCAATGCTTCGTATTGGTCGTCGCGGATAGCGCTTGCGCAACCACGCATGCCCTCTCTCTTGGCACCTGTGCTGCTGAGGGTGATGGCAGATACGCCGTAGTAGATGAGTTTGTTGAGCAACTGTTCACCGGTCCAGTCCTTGTAGCCGAAGGTGAAGAAGAAGCCGTCGCTGACATCCTCGTTGTTGGTGTCTTTGTCGTAGACGATGTGGAAACCGTTGCGGAGCATGATTTCCTTGATACGGTTGGCACGACGGGCATATTCTAAGCCGTTTTCAACATATTTCAATTCGTCTTTGCAGGCAGCCTCGAAGAGGGCAGCAATGGCATATTGAATGGAGTGTGGTGTGCCGCTTGAGAGGACGTAGAGGGCTTGATAGATGAGGGTGCGCATGAACTGACCGTCGTTGTTGTAGCGCTCGGCGAGTGCTGGGAACTGACGTTTGGCCAACTCAGGGTCGACAGCGATGACGGCAGCACGTTCGCCGGCGTAGCTGAAAATCTTGGAGCAGCTGACCATGTGAACGCAGTTGTGGGTGTAGTGGCCCACGCTTGGTTGATAAGGAGCCTGGTAAGGACGACCACGTTTGGGGTCGCGCACGTCCATGTTGAGGTATGCGGAGTCCTCGATGACAATGACGTCGTATTTGGTAGCCAATTCGCCAACCACCTTGAGCTCTTCGTCGCTCAAGCACATCCAGCTTGGGTTTTTAGGGTTGCTGAAGAGGATGGCACCGATTTTGCCAGTTTTGAGTTTTGCCTCCAATGCGTCGTGAAGTTTCTCGCCACGATAGTCGCCAAACTCGAAGGTGTCGACAGGGATACCGATAACCTTGCATTGCTGTTTTTGAACAGGGAAGCAAGGGTCGAAGAAGAGGATGGTGTTGCGCTCAGGACGAAGCTGGCTGATGATGAGGTCGAGTGCGAAGCAGCCTTGCATAGAGCCTACGCAAGGGGCGATGCAGTCTTCCGGGATGTTGAGGTTGAAGAACGCTTTGATGAACTCAGAGGCCCAGTGACGGAGTGGGTCGATACCAACGATGATAGGGTATTTGTTGGCCACGCCGGCTTTCAAAGCATTGATTTGAGCCTCGACACCCACACGCTCTGCTGGCAAACCAGGGTTGCCAAGCTCCATGTGAATGAACTCACAATCAGCTTTGTCTTCAATCTCTTTAATTACGCCAACCATCTGACGAATTGAGGCTTGTCCCAACATGTGGGCATCAGTCAGACCGAAATCTCGGCAGAGATTGTCGACCAACTGTTTATCCAAAGGAAAATTCATAAGTTATATTGTTTTTATTTTATTCAAAGAGGGTATAAATTCGTCCACGAAAGTAGCAAACATTTTTGGCATACGGAAATTTTTGGAACAAAAAATTTCAACAATGCGAAGAGGTTTGCTGTCGCGGTGTTGTAAAACCGTTTTTCGTCAGATGGAAAGCACCTGAACGATGCGGAATTTGTCATCTTTCAACGGTTTGTCGTCTTTGATGGCTTTAGAAAATGGCACATGAACAATCTCGTCGTTTTGCACGCCCACCATGATGTTGCGTTGGTCGTCGAGAAGTGCCTCCACGGCAGCCACGCCAAGACGGCTGGCAAGGATACGGTCGTAGGCGGATGGGGAGCCACCGCGCTGCATATATCCGAGGATAGAGACGCGGACGTCGTAGTCGGGGTCGAGCTGATGGATGCGGTCGGCAAGTCCTTGCGCACCACCCTCACCTTCGGCAACAATGACGATAGAGCTGTTTTTCGTCTTGCGGAATCCGTTGTGAATCAACTCATCGAGTTGCGCCTCGGTGGTCTTGATTTCTGGCACGATGGCAGCCTCAGCACCAGCAGCCAAAGCGCTGTTCAAGGCGAGGAAACCTGCATCGCGACCCATCACCTCCACGAAGAAGAGGCGCTCGTGGGAGGAGGCGGTGTCTTTGATTTTGTCGACGGCGTCCATGATGGTGTTGAGGGCGGTGTCGTAGCCAATGGTGGAGTCGGTGCCGCACACGTCGTTGTCGATGGTGCCTGGGATGCCTACCACAGGGATGTCATACTCCTGGGCAAAGAAGCGTGCACCGGTGAAGGTGCCGTCGCCGCCGATAACCACAAGGGCGTCGATGCCCTCTTTGCACAACGACTCATAGGCTCGCTTGCGACCCTCTGCCGTTTTGAACTCCTGACAGCGGGCTGTCTTCAGGATAGTACCACCTTTTTGAACGATGTTGCTCACGTCCGACGACTGAAACTCTTTGATGTCGCCCTCAACCATGCCTTTGTAGCCACGGTAGATAGCTTTCACACGTTTACCATTGAAGATGGCGGCACGTGTCACCGCTCTTACGGCAGCGTTCATGCCTGGAGCATCGCCACCCGACGTCAAGACGCCGATACAATTGATTTTTGACATATTCTAATAGTGTTTCTTTTTCTTTATCTAAATTGTTGTTGAAGGTATTCAGCCACCTCTTCCATCTGCCATTTCGGTGTGGAGGTGGCACCGCAGATTCCCACGGTGGAGTCGGCCGCAAACCACGAGAGGTCGAGGTCGGCAATCGATGAGAGGAAGTGGACGTTGCTGTTGACTTTGCAACACTCCTCGTAGAGCATCTTGCCGTTGGAACTCTTCACGTCGCCCACAAAGAGTATGATGTTGTAGCGCAGAGCAAACTCGCGGATGCTTGGCAGGCGGTTGGCCACCTGACGACAGATGGTGTCGAAATAGCGGAAGTCGACGCCAGGGGCAAGGCGCTGGGCAATCAGCTGGGTGATGCGCTGGAAGTTGTCGACCGACTTGGTGGTCTGCGAGAAGAGGATGACCGGACGGTGGTAGTTGATTTTGTTGAGGTCGGAGTCGTTGTCAACCACGATGGCCTCGTCGTTGGTCTGTCCCACGAGTCCGAGCACCTCGGCATGACCATGCTTGCCAAAGATGACTATCTGGCTCTCGGGGTTGTTGAGATAGGCCTCACGGATGCGCTGCTGCAGTTTGAGCACCACCTGACAGGTGGCGTCGATGATGGTGATGCGGTTGCGCTCGGCAGTGGCGTAGGTTGAAGGGGGCTCTCCATGGGCACGCAGCAGGACACGCTCGTCGTGAAGCTGTTCAAACTGCGGTTTGTCGATGGTCTTCAAACCTATCTGGTTCAGACGCGCCACCTCGTGCGAGTTGTGTACAATGTCGCCCAGACAGAAGAGCGTCTTGCCCCCTGCCATCTCCTCTTCTGCCTTACGGATGGCACGAACCACACCGTTGCAAAAGCCCGAATTGCTGTCTATCTCGATGGTCATGACTTACAAAGTAGGTTGTATTTTGAATTTGATGCCGAAGTTTTCGTCAGGACAGTCTTTGCGGTGGGTCAACTGCCAGACGAACTCCAGGGTGAACAGACTGAAGATATTGGATATTCCGACGCCCGCCTCAACATAGGGGACGCGGAGGGAATACTGATTAGGCAACGGCATGACGGCAGCGTGGCCAGGACGGAGTCCGCCCCAAGCCGCCTTGATGAACATCTCCTCGCGGAAGTTCAGACGTTTCACGCCTGGGATGTGGTTGAAGATCCAGCCGTTGGTAAAGAAGTTGGCATGTGCCTCAAGCATGGCGTCGCTGAGGTAGAGGGTCTGGTTGAGACTGTTGAATCGCAAGCAGTTGAACCAACGGCCGCTCTGGGTGCGTGGCGTAAAGAGTTGGGTATAAGGGGCATTGCCGAAGAGGTAGTTGCCGCTGACGGAGTAGCGCAGTTCGCCGATTGAGGTGTGCCAGAAGTGGTACATACTCAAGGTGATGGCACCGTAGTTGCCTTGGGTCTCGCCGGTGTTGTAGTGTCCGTAGGTGCCCACGAGGCTGACCACCGGTTTGTGGGAGGTGAGGTGGTGATGGTGGAAGAAGTAGTCCACCGATTTCTCCTTTGGCGCAAAACGCAAACCTACGCGAACGGTCTGCACATCCATATATTCCAACGGTTCGTTGGTCTGGGCAGAGAGCAGCGGGAGCGAGTCGCCACCGAAATAGCGGTGGTAGTTGCCTTCCACAAAGAGTTTGAACGGAGCGGCATCGTAGCTGTAGTTGAGTCGGGCGATGCGCTGATGGAGGAGTTGGTGGTATTTGCAACCGATGTTGAAGAGGTTTTCGCCGCGGTCCACATATTGGTCGATAGGGCCATAGGTTCGTTGGAAGTCAACACGGTAGTAATCGTCGTAATAGGAAGCGGTGAGGCTGTGGGCATAGTCGGGACCAAAGCGGAAACGGAGATCGCCGCCGTAGCTCCACTGTTTGTTGCGTACGCCGTAGCCCGCATAGCCGCCAATGGAGAACCACGGACAGAGTTTCTCGCTGGTGCGGAGTCCGAGGGTTGGGCGGAAGCCCTGAATCTGGTCGCCACGGAAGAACTCGGTGAATGGTCCGAACTCGATGGGACCTACGGGGATATAGCCGGAGTTGATGATATAGACGAGGTAGTTGGCCACACGCATGATCTTGGTGTTGTCGGCGGCAGCCATCGCCTGCACGAAATTCTGGTGGGTGGTGTCGATACGACCGTAAGGGGAGTGGTCGACGGTGTGACCAAAGGCGGAGACGGAGTCGAACTGTATGCGCGAGTCCATGATAGCCGCGAAGTAGTGTTTGGCAGTGTCGGCGTGGAAGAGCTGCATGCCCAGTCCGTGGTTCATCTCCATCGGCGCATAGTGACGGTCGTCAACCATGGCGAATTTCTGGCAGAGGTGGATATTGTTGATGTAGTTGATGTTGGCGGTTGGAGGCATGGTGGCGTCGATGAAGGTCAAC
>CALEJM010000096.1 GCA_937898265.1 uncultured Porphyromonadaceae bacterium | reverse complement strand
TTATCACATCCAACATCAACAAAGGCAGCATTCAATCCGGCCATGAGTTTTTTCACTCGACCTAAGTAGATGTTGCCGACTGCAAATGTCTGTTTCAGACTCTCCTCGTGAAACTCCACGAGTTGTTTGTCTTCAAGCATTGCAATATCAACGTGATCTACCTTTACATCAATTGCTAACTCTTTGTTCATTATTATAACATTTAGGGGTTTATGGGCAACTATTGCCGTTCTCTGTTTTCCAGAACAGCAATGAGTTGTAAGAAAAAAACAAATTTACGACCCCGAAGAATCATAAATTTGTTTTTTATCTCTATTAAGACCTTTCTAAAGAATAAGAAGACTATTTTTTCTTCTTATGTCTGTCCTTTCTCAGTCTTTTTTTGCGCTTGTGCGTCGACATTTTATGACGCTTGTGCTTTTTTCCGTTTGGCATAGTTTTATGACTTTATAAAATCTAACACTTCACTTATTTTACCTTAGCAACAAACTCCTTTGATGGTTTGAAGGCTGGGATGTTGTGTTTAGGGATTTTGATGGTAACATTCTTAGAGATGTTACGAGCTGTTTTCTCAGCGCGCTCCTTGCGGATGAAGCTACCGAAACCTCTCAAATATACGTTTTCACCATTAGCCAAAGAGTCTTTTACGCAAGTCATGAAGGCTTCCAAGGTATTCAAAACCTCTTCTTTGCCGATGCCAGTTGATTTGGCAATCTCGTTAACAAGGTCTGCTTTTGTCATTTTGTTTGAGTTTTGGGATTTATAAATCTATTATTTTACTTACTTTTTTATCCGAAAATTTCGGAGTGCAAATGTACAACAATTCTTGATATTAGCATATCTTTTTTTTGTTTTTTTTCTCATATTCAACAATATGGCAGAAAAAAACATTCCTAAAGCACACCAGATTATACAATAACATTCTATATATCAACACAATAGACCCCATTTCAGCCTAACTATCATATACTGAACCTCTAACATATAATAAATGTATACGCACAGACTAAGAGCCTAATATCACGTCAACATTGAAAAAGTCGGCAAAAAATCGGAGCAGAATAAGCATTTTTTCTTACCTTTGCAGTTGGTTTTTGGAAAGTTCGCACTTGAAAAGAGACAAAGACCACGAAACACGATGAAGAATATCAGAAACTTTTGCATAATAGCTCATATCGACCATGGTAAGAGTACCTTAGCCGATAGACTTTTGGAATATACAAAAACGATTTCCGCCAAGGATATCCAAGATCAGGTTTTGGACGATATGGACCTTGAGCGAGAACGCGGCATTACCATTAAGAGTCACGCTATTCAGATGCATTACGCACTCAATGGCGAGAAATATACGCTCAACCTTATTGACACTCCGGGCCACGTCGACTTCTCCTACGAGGTGTCACGTTCCATTGCTGCCTGCGAGGGCGCACTCTTGGTTGTTGATGCTACTCAAGGTATCCAAGCGCAGACGATTTCCAACCTCTACATGGCCATTGACCACGACTTGGAAATCATCCCTGTAATCAACAAGATTGACGTGGACAGCGCTATGCCCGACGAGGTCGAGGATCAGATTGTAGAACTTATCGGTTGCAAACGTGAGGAGATTATCCGAGCAAGTGGCAAGACGGGTGTTGGCGTTCCTGAGATTTTGGAAGCTATCATCAACAGAATTCCAGCTCCACAGGGTGACCCAGAAGCTCCACTCCAATGTCTTATCTTCGACTCTGTCTTCAACTCATTCCGCGGCATCATCGCCTATTTCAAGGTTATCAACGGAACGATTCACGAAAAAGACAGCGTTAAATTCGTTGCTACGGGTAAGGAATACGATGCTGACGAAATCGGTATCCTTCAGTTGGATATGGTGCCACAGAAACAGCTCAGCGCCGGCAATGTAGGTTATATCATCTCAGGCATCAAGACCTCCAAGGAGGTCAAGGTCGGCGATACGATTCCCCATGTCAGCCGTCCTTGCGACAAAGCCATTGAGGGTTTTGAGGAGGTTAAGCCAATGCTTTTTGCTGGTGTCTACCCTATTGAGACCGAAGACTTTGAAGACCTTCGTAGCAGCATTGAGAAACTTCAGCTGAATGATGCTTCGCTGACCTTTGAACCAGAGTCGTCCATCGCACTCGGTTTCGGTTTCCGTTGTGGCTTCTTAGGTCTGCTACACATGGAGATTATCCAAGAGCGCCTTGACCGCGAATTCAATATGGACGTTATCACTACAGTGCCTAACGTACCATATATAGTATATACCAAACGCGACGAAGTGTTGGAGGTTCACAACCCAACCGGACTCCCCGACCCTACCGTTATCGACCACATCGACGAGCCATACATCCGCGCTTCCATCATCACAAATAGCGACTACATCGGTCCTATCATGAAGTTGTGTCTGGACAAACGTGGTGAGTTGATTAAACAAGACTACATCTCTGGCAATCGTGTAGAGCTGGCCTATGATATGCCTCTCGGTGAAATCGTGTTCGACTTTTACGACAAACTGAAGAGCATCTCTAAAGGCTATGCATCTTTCGACTATCATGCCAACGGATATCGTCCATCCAAGCTCGTCAAGCTTGACATCTTGTTGAACGGCGAGCCAGTTGACGCCCTCTCTTCGCTGATTCACTTTGACAACGCATACACGCTTGGTCGCAAGATGTGCGAGAAACTGAAAGACCTGATTCCTCGTCAACAGTTCGACATCGCCATCCAGGCCGCAATCGGCGCGAAGATTATCGCCCGCGAGACTATCAAGGCGGTTCGCAAGGATGTAACAGCAAAATGTTACGGTGGCGACGTAAGCCGTAAGCGTAAGTTGCTTGAGAAACAGAAACGCGGCAAGAAACGCATGAAGCAGATTGGCAGCGTTCAGGTGCCACAGAAAGCATTCCTTGCCGTACTTAAACTCGACTAATTTGACACAATAAATAAAGTATAGTATATCTAAACAACAAAACACACTATGGAACACTTAATTCCAGCTTGGATGCTCATTCCATTCGTTGTGATGCTGCTCTGCATCGCAGTTCTTCCGCTCACAAAGGCAGGAGAATGGTGGGAAGAAAACATCCACAAGCTCTACGTTTCGCTCATCTTGGGCATTCCTGTAGGTATTTGGCTTTGCGTTAACGGCATGAGCCACGAGCTTGAGCATCAGATGATTTACGATTACATTCCATTCATCTTGCTCCTCATGTCTTTGTTTGTCACCACTGGCGGCATCTGCATCAAGGGTGACTTGAAGGCAACCCCTCTCACCAACACTGTCATCATGGCCATTGGCTTCGTGTTGGCATCGTTCATGGGTACAACAGGTGCAGCCATGTTGCTCATCCGTTTGCTCATCCAGACCATCTCACAGCGTAAGTACAAGGCTCACACTATCATGTTCTTCATCGCCATCGTAGCCAACTGCGGCGGTCTGCTCACCCCCCTCGGCGACCCACCATTGTTCCTGCTCTTCCAAAAAGGCGCACCATTCGGTTGGTTCATGGGTATGTGGCCTCAATGGCTCGTAGCAGGTATCCTCCTCTTGGCTATCTATTTCGTGATGGACAGCTACTATTACAAGAAAGAGCCACAAGAGAACTTGCAAGCCGATGCTACTGAGAGAACTAAGGTTACCGCAACTGGTTTGATCAACATCTTCTGGTTGCTCTGCGTCATCGCTTCTACCATGTTCATCAACAGCACTTACATCCCTGCAATGGGTGGTCACGAAGCTCCATTCTACCTCAAACTTCTCCGCGAATGGGTATTCATCGCAATCATCATCCTCTCTATGGTTACCACCAAGAAAGCTGCTCGCGAAGGCAACAGCTTCTCATGGACTCCGATCCTTGAGGTTGCTTGCGTGTTCGTTGGTATCTTCGCAACCATGACCCCAGCTTTGATGTTCTTGCAACAAAACCCACTTCCTGTTACACAGCCTTGGCAATTTGTTTATTGCACAGGCGCTTTGTCTGCATTCCTCGACAACGCTCCTACCGCCATGGTATTCCATGCCACCGCTACAACTCTCGTTGAGCCAGGCGCAACAGGTCTCATTGCTGGCATTCCAGAAATCTTGATGAAAGCCATCGCCCTTGGTGCCGTATTCTTCGGCTCACTCACCTACATCGGCAATGGTCCTAACTTCATGGTTAAATCAATTGCAGAAGAAAGCGGCATTCCAATGCCATCATTCTTCGGTTACATGGCTAAGTTCTCACTCATCATCTGCTTGCCTGTATACATCATCGTACAATTGATTTTCATCCATTAATAAATGGTTTACAATGGTTAGTCAAACCAAGAAATCCAAGAAGACGACATCTCGTACAGCTTCACCGAAGAAAACGACATCTCGTTCGACAAGAAAAAGGAAATCAACAAGAAAGAAGAACGCGAAGGGGCAACGTATACTCTCCCAAGAGTTCATCTTCTTCACGGTATTCCTCATCTTGGCGGCAATATGCGCAATCTTCCTCGCAAAATATTGGATCAACAACGACTAACCCATAGAAATACCACTCCCCCGATAGTCAAAACTTCTGATTATCGGGGGAGTTTTCTTTTGGCAAACGACATTCACAAAAGCAAGCCGAGAGCTGCCATTTGGTTGACGACATTTTTATTTCCAAACTGCTTGCCGACATTTGGAAATTCCTAATCATACAATATCATTACCCATAACCAAATGCAGACAATCAACAAGAAAATCTTGCCAGGCGAATCGAAATGGCGGCAACGAATTCCAACTTAAAAATGGGAAAAATCAAGATGATTTAGATCGTAACAAAACCAGAATCCAAGCAACAAAACCGTTAGCAAAATTTTGGGGATATTATTTACAAAATTCCATTTGTCAGGAGCCGACAAGATTACAAACTTCTCACTCTCCAAATCAAAAACTCCAGGCAACAAAGGAAAAGAATAGAAAATTCTCATCACACAGCCTCAAGAATTAACGCAGGTCTAAACACTTAACCAACTACTAATCAGCACTCAAATTCTCATCCTCTGCAGTTTTCTAAATAGAAGAAAATTGTGTAACTTTGTCAACTAAAATCAACAGACATGTATTTCCTCAAAAAAACTATAGAAGTTTCTGCTGCTCACAAACTTAGCTTAAGCTACGAGAGTAAGTGTACGGAGTTGCACGGTCATAATTGGGTGATTACCATCTACTGTAAGTCGGAAACACTCAACAAAGACGGCATGGTATGCGATTTCTCACACCTCAAAGACTTCATCAGCAAGCACATGGACCACAAGGTGCTAAACGACGTTTTCGACTTCAACCCAACAGCCGAAAATATCGCCCGCTGGATTGTTGACTCCATCCCAGAATGCTACCGTGCTGACGTACAAGAAAGCGCCAACAACACTGCAAGCTACGAAGCCTAAGATGGCAAAACCCCACCATATCAACGAGATATTCTACTCGCTCCAAGGCGAAGGGTTTCACACCGGACGAGCCGCTGTGTTCGTTCGTTTCTCGGGCTGTAACCTCCGTTGCAACTTCTGCGACACACAGCACGAACCTTTCACTACGATGACTACGACAGAAATCTGCGATGTCATCAACCAATATCCCAACGACGCAATCATCGTACTGACAGGCGGCGAGCCCTCGTTGTTCATAGACGAACAATTCATTGAAACGCTCAAAAACGGCGGAACCACAAAGCGCTATATCACAATAGAAACCAACGGAACTCACCTCCTACCTAAAAATATAGATTGGGTAACACTGTCACCAAAAATCGGTTTCCCCGGAGGCAGCCAAACGATGAACGACATCGTGCTGACCCATTGCGACGAACTCAAGGTAGTGAATTGCGGTCAGGATTTCTCGCAGTATAACCATATTCAGGCAAATCATCGTTTCATACAACCCTGCTATCTTCCTGACAACGAAGCCCGAGAAGCCAACCTGCGCAATTGTATTGAGTTTGTCAAACGCCATCCGTCTTGGCGACTATCCCTTCAGACGCATCGCATGATAAACATACAATAAAAGGCAACGTAACAAATCGTTACATTGCCTTTTTTATTTGAAGAAATACTATTCTATTCGTTCAAAACAGCTACGGTATGAGTAGCAACTACGGCGGCTGTCTCTGTGCGTAATCGGCTATTGCCCAGACTAACAGGAACGAAAGATTTCTTTATTGCATTAGCAACCTCTTCTTCACTAAAATCTCCTTCTGGTCCAATCAAAACTGTGTAAACGCCAGATGGTTGAACTTGTTTAGAGAGAAGCAATCGCTCGCTATTTTCGTAGCAGTGAGCAATAAAACGCTGACCTTCCGGAGCGTTATTCATGAAAGTCTCAATCGGAGTGAGCGGGTTGATGACAGGCACCTTGCCTTTCAACGACTGTTTGGCCGCAGAAACAGCAATCTTTTCCAGACGTTCCAACTTCACCACCTTGCGTTCTGAATGACGACAAAGCAACGGTGTGATTGAATCGACGCCAATCTCGGTGGCCTTTTCCACAAACCACTCGAAACGATCGATATTCTTAGTCGGAGCCACAGCCATATGGAGTTCGTAGGGATGGGAGCCGAAGTCTGGATAAGAAGCAATCAGTTCCACTTCAACCCCTTTAGGCGAAGGGACAACAATCCGGGCATCGTAGAGAGTGCCGGAGCCATCAATAATTTGTATCACAGCTCCTTGCGAGAGACGCAACACCTTAATACAATGCAGAGACTCCTCTTCGTTAAGAAATGGAGCCTCTGCAATTTGAGGAGCAAAAAACAGTGCCATTTGGCAACTATTTCTTATTGGTTGTTTTGTTGAGCAGCGATAGCAGCTTTTTTACCACCAGCAGTTACAGTAACTTTACCAGCGGTGTTGAGTTGCTCGTTCTTAACTTCAACGTTAGTAGCTTTACCTGGAGTGATTGTAGCCTCAGTGTTACCAGCAGAGATTTTGATAGCGCCGTGAGCAGGAGCTTGTTCGTCTTTCTTAACCTCTACAGCAGGAGTTGTTGTTTTCTTAGTTGAAGTTTTTTTAGGAGTAGCTTTAACTGGCTCTTCAACTACAGGCTCTTCAACAACAACTGAGTCGATAACCTCTTCCTCGATGATTGAGTCAACAACTACTTCGAGTGAGTCGATTGGCTCTTCTTCTACTTGCTCAGCAGCTTTTTTAGCGCAAGAGCAGAGTGCTACTGCAGCGATGCCGCAGAACAAAATTGCGATTTTTTTCATAATGTTTTGTATATTACAAGTTAATTAATTGATATCTAAGTATTTTCGTCAGACACAAAAAGACAAACTGAGAGCATCAGTTTTCTTTGTATTTGACCGCGCAAAGATACAGTTTTTTTCATTGAAATAAATACAATTTTCCACTAAAAATTCACTATCTTTGTAGTGATAAATTAGCAGTACTATGTGCGAACGCTAATTATTTGATATGAAGAAACTTATCTTCTACATATTATTTATTATGCCTCTATTGTCCATCGGTTGTGGCAAGCAAGGCAGATACGACAAGGCAAAATATTGGCTTGACGCCACCCGCGTTGTCTCGTTTGCCAATCTTGATTCTGCTTCACATATTATTGATTCATGGCCAAAATTGACCAAGAAGCAAGCCGGGGAATTGAGAAACGACTTCAACCACTACCAGATGATTTGCGCTGACATGGCCGCTTGGGAGTTGGAAAGAAAGATAGACAGTGTGGCATTCAATGCCGTCTACAGCAACTGGTCGTACGACAAGAAAGTCGACTCGCTCATCAATTCCTACGCCTTTTGCCGCCGCTATGGCATCGTGTTGAACATCTACGAAGGCGAGGTGATGGCAGAAATCATGCCTGAATATGAGACCACTGTATTCAAGCGCTATCTTTCCAAATGCGAACGGGAACTTCAGCGAATTTTCCAACTGGAGGCAGAGAAACCTGTGGTCATCGACGAAGAAATCGTTGTTGACTACAATGTTATTGCCCGCCGACTGCTCTACTGCGATATCCTGATGGACAA
Source organism: uncultured Porphyromonadaceae bacterium (assembly GCA_937898265.1). GTDB lineage: Bacteria > Bacteroidota > Bacteroidia > Bacteroidales > Paludibacteraceae > HGM05398. Next base: position 8,855 of record CALEJM010000096.1, on the reverse strand, counting down.
ATTCCACGAAGACGACCTATATCCGGTTATTGACACTGAGAGAAGATTCTACCTCTCAATGTTTATGTACGGAACCGACAACACGCCCGCCTTCCTTTGGGAGACTGGCAAACTGAGACCTGCAATCGTTTCGACGCTTGAGAAATATGTCTCAAAACACCCTCATGCTCACAGCACCGAGCAACTAAAAGAATTTCTTAGATTAGTAAAAAACAACAATTACGAACGTTCCATCGAGACCGACTTCTTCATCAGCAAGACCTTCTCACTGGAACAATAAAACAGCAAAATAAAATATTATGGCAAACTGGTTTGAATGTAAAGTAAAATTCGAAAAATTATCTGAGCAAGACGGCTCAAGAGCAATAGCATCAGAAATCTACCTTGTAGACGCTATCAACTTCACCAACGCAGAGGAACGTGTTATCTCCGAGGCACTCCCAATGGCACAAGGTGAGGTCAATGTTGACAGCATCAAACACGTAAAAATCGTTGAAATCATTCCTCACGAAGGCGAGGAAAACTACTGGTTCAAATGCAAAGTCAACTATATCATTGTTGACGAGGAGAAAGGCGAAGAGAAACGCACCTCACAAGCTTGGTTGGTTCAAGCCGACAACTTCCGCCAGGCTGTAGACTATCTCTACGCTGAGATTGAGAAATCCAACGCCGACATCGAGGTGGTTCAAGTCAACCAGACCAACATCCTCGACGTTCTTTTCTATGCGCCAAAAGAGACAGTAGCGAACAACCAATAATCCCATCAAATGACCGACATCAAATCAAATCTCCAACAGATTAGAACGCAGATTCCTGCCAACGTACGACTGGTCTGCGTGTCTAAATTCCACCCTGCCGAGTATATTGCAGAAGCCTATGCTCAAGGGGAGAGAGACTTTGGAGAAAGCAGAGCTCAGGAACTCATGCAGAAGACAGAAGTCTTGCCGAAGGACATCCGTTGGCATTTCATTGGTCCACTGCAAAGCAACAAAGTCAAATATCTCGTTCCAACTACCTATCTGATTCATTCGGTTGAAAACGAGAAACTGCTGACTGAGATTGAGAAACAAGCTTGCAAACACGACGTCATCCAAAAGGTGCTTTTAGAAGTTCACATTGCCAAAGAGGAATCAAAGCATGGCTTCTCCGAGGAGGAGCTGGACACCTTTTTCAGCGAGGAACGTTGGAAGCAATACCCACACGTGGAGATTTGTGGTTTGATGGGAATCGCCACACTGACCAACGATGAGAACGAGACTAAAGAAGAGTTTCGCATCATCCGCAAACTGTTTGACACCACCAAGGCGAAATACAACGCCGACTCATTCTGCGAGTTATCCATTGGCATGTCAAACGATTTCCCTCTGGCCATCAACGAAGGCGCAACCATTGTTCGCGTCGGCAGTGCCATCTTCGGACAAAGAGATTACTCAAACAAATAATAAGTACACACAATGAAAATCAAATATCTACTTCTTACCGTTCTGACTGCAGTTGCTATCTCTGCATCAGCCTCAACCAACGCAGCCTACGATGCCTATATCAGAAAATATGCTCCATTGGCAGCCATCCAACAGATTGAGCATGGTATTCCAGCAAGTATCACTCTTGCACAGGGTCTCATTGAATCAGGCGCTGGTGCAAGCCGACTCGCAGTGGAGTGCAACAACCACTTCGGCATCAAATGCGGTGGCAACTGGGACGGCAAGACCATGTACAAGAATGACGACCGCGCCAACGAATGCTTCCGCTGCTACAACACCGTAGCACAAAGCTTTGAAGACCACTCTCTGTTCTTGAAAAACGGCAGTCGCTACGCCTTCCTCTTCGAGTACCCTGTGACAAAATATAAAGCATGGGCTTATGGTCTGTCGCGTGCTGGCTATGCAACCGACCCTTCCTATGCCGAGAAACTCATCAAAATCATTGAGACCTACGACTTGGCACAATATGCCGAAAATCCAGAGCGATACATCAGCGAAACCAAGGAATACATCGTTGGCGGTCAAAGAGGTGGCCATCGTCATGGTCAAAGAGGCGACACCACCAACCCTAACAACGACAAAATCAGATATAAGTCTGTTCACGTCAACGGCATCGAAGCCATCTTGGTAGAACAAAACGTCAAAGTTCACGATTTGGCCAATGCCTTGGCATTCCCACAAGCAACCATCATCCGTTGCAACGAATATCCAGACAAAGACTACATCATCCCAGCTGGCGACTACGTCTACCTTCGTTCAAAGAAAAACACTGCCGCTCCAGCCTACCTGAAGCACATCGTGAAACCAGGCGAATCGCTCCACTCTATCTCACAGAAATACGGTATCAGACTTTCAGCCCTCTACAAACTCAACAATCTCCCAAAAGATGCTGAGGCACAAGTTGGTATGGAACTGATTCTGAGATAATCATCCATTCGCAATGCTTAGTTACATCCAACATATCTGGAGACAACGAATCCTCACAATCCTTTTGTGTTTGTGCGGAGCGTTGTCGGCTTTCGGTCAGTTGCTTAACCTGGATACCGAAGTTCCTCAAAGAATACTCTCCAAAGAGAGTCGCTTCTACCTCATCACTTGCGACCCCGGAGAGATTATCTACGAACGCTTCGGTCACTCAGCCATCCGACTCATCGACCCTACCCTTTTTGTTGATGTAACCTACCACTACGGTGTATTCGATTACCTCCAGCCACACTTCGCTGCCCGCTTCGTCTCGGGAGCTACCGACTACAGCATCGGCTGCTGGCCTTGGGACTTGTTTATCTTCGACTACAAGGACCGCCACTCAGCAGTCTACTCGCAAGAGCTAGACCTGACTTGGGACGAACGGAACCAACTGTTCCTTGCCCTGGAGAAAAACAACGAGAAGAAGAATCGGATATACCGCTATAACTTTGTGTTCGACAACTGCGCCACCCGTCCGTTCAACATCATCATCAAAACACTCAAATATGACATCAAGACCCCTTACGAGCAAGACACCACGAAGGGAGAAGATATCATCCAGAACATCCGCACCTTCCGTCCGACCACAGACATCAAGACTCACAGCGGCAAGGAAGCCACCTACCGCAATGTTATCGAAGAGTTTCTGGGCAGCAACACCTGGTGGAGGTTCTCTATAGATATGGTATTGGGCAAATCGGCAGACGAAGCAATCGGATGGCAGCAGCTCTTAGCATTCCCAACTTACCAAAAAGAAATCGTAGAACAGATTTCCGTGGTCAGAAAGAACGGTGCAAAAACGGAGGCACATCCTCTCGTCAAAGAAAGTCGTCCGCTACTTGACTTCCCAAAAACGCCAAAACCGAATGACGGAATGATGAACCCCATCGCGATTTGCTGTTTCGTTTTAGCCATCCTCACTTTGGCAACATGGTTTGGTTGGAGAAAAAAGAGATATTTCGTTTGGATTGACCAAATTTTATTTCTCGTCTACGGACTTTGTGGTTGCGTCATCTTTTTCCTGATGTTCTTTTCCCTCCACCCTTTGGTCGACCACAATTTCAACTTGCTTTGGCTGAATCCGCTGCAACTGATTTTTGCTCTGCTGCTCTTCCGTAAATCATGGAGAAAGAAGATGGTGCCTTATCTTTGGTTCAACAGCCTGACCGTAGTTGTTGCCATGGTGCTCTGGGGATTCGGACCACAGATGATGCATCCGGCCTTCCTCCCGCTGATGGTTGCCATGCTTATCCGTTCACTATATTATATAATGTATCACACCAAACAAACAGATGAGAAATAAACTGCTTTCCATACTACTCCTTATCTTTCTGTTAAACAGTCCTTCAGCATTCTCACAGGGCACAGCTAACTCCGAAAAACCGAAATTAGCTGTCATCATCTGTGTAGACGGACTGCAAGGGGAGCATCTCTCATTGATGTGGAACACCTTTTCCAACAAAGGTTTCAAGCGATTAGCCTCAACGAGCAAATACTATCCGAACGTTGCTTGTAACTATATTGCCTCAGGCACCACCAGCGACTACGCCTCGCTGATGACAGGTACTGTGCCATTCTACCATGGCATCACCGGCGACAAAGTGTACGACGACAACGAGGACCGCATCATCTCAATTGTCTACGACAACGAATACGAAAACGTTGGCGGTTCGTCCATCGCCTCTGCCGACCGCCTTCAAGCCATGACCATTGCCGACGCACTCAAAGCAGCTTCGCCACAATCTAAAGTCTGCGCCGTAGCCCTCAACCCCGAGAGTGCGGTAATGTTGGGCGGTCACACGGCCAACAGCGTGGTGTGGATTGACAACAACGGCAAACTCGGCACCTCCAACTACTACAGCAACCACCTCCCATCGTGGGCATCAAAAATGAACAACAATGGCTTGGAGACCAGCTATACCCAGAGCGAGTGGCGACCAATGTATGCCATCAACACCTACCGATTCTCGCCCAAAAGCGGCAAAGGTTTTGACGGCATCTTCTATCGTCCACAGTCTAAAGGTTCTATGGAGACACGCATCAAAGCGTTCCGTCAGACCCCTTACTGCAACACGATGATCAAAGACCTCGCCATTGCTGCAATGAAAGACGAGCGCATGGGACAAGGACCACAGACCGACTTGCTCTGCGTCCAGTTTACAGCAACAGTTGTTGGACACAGTATTGGCGAATTCAACTCTGCCGAGCGAGAGGACCTCTATCTTAAATTAGACAAAGACCTCGAACTCCTATTGAATGCCATCGACCAACAGGTAGGACTGAGCCAAACCCTCATCCTTCTGACAGGCACTCAGGCAGACACCTACTCTTCAGAAACCCTTCAGCAACTCCGCATTTCCGCCGGCACCTTCCAAGGCGACAAAGCGATGGTTCTACTCAACGGCTATCTCATGTCGTTGCACGGTGACGGTCGTTGGGTAGAAGGATGTCATGCACAGCATATCACACTCAACAAAACCCTCATTGAAGGCAAAGGCTACAGCATGGCGAAGTTCCGCGAAGAGACTGCTGAATTTATGACCGAGTTTGAGGGAGTAGCCTCAGCCTATACCGCCGACCAGATTCTCCGCGCAACGGGAAAAGACGACGACATGCTCGTACTGCTTCGCAACAGTTTCTACAAACGCCGCAGCGGCGACGTCATCTTCACCCTGCTCCCAGGTTGGTGTGTCAAAGACAAAGAGGGAGAGCAGGTGGGCTTCCAAGGTTCTTCGCCACGTCGACTGGCAGTCTATCTCGGTGGCATGAACATCCCACAACAATCTTTCAACGACAAGGTACTGCTCACCGATTTCATTCCAACCCTCTGTCGCATCCTGCAGATTCCGATGCCTAACGCTTCGCTCTCTCAGGGTCTCACATGGTAACCCAAACAAACAAAAAAGACGTGATCAATCCTATCATAACAAACGACAAGATACACCTTCTTCCCGATGCGGTCGCCAACCAGATTGCAGCGGGTGAAGTTGTTGTAGGTCCCTACTCTGTTGTCAAGGAGTTGATGGAAAACGCCATCGACGCCAAGGCAACCCATGTGACAGTCGTCATCAAAGGAGCTGGACGCACCTCCATCCAAGTCATCGACGACGGTTGCGGCATGAGTCCGAGCGACGCTTTGATGTCGCTCCAACGTCACGCCACCTCCAAAATCAACAAAGCAGAAGACCTCTTCTCATTGGAGACCATGGGCTTCCGTGGTGAGGCGCTTCCCTCTATCGTCTCTGTCTCATGCGTGGAGATCAAGACACGTACAGCAGACAACGATATGGGCACATTGCTGGAAGTGGACGGTTCCAAGGTTGTGGACAACGAGGAGGTATCTGCCCCTGTTGGTACCAGTATCACTGTAAAGAACCTGTTTTACAACGTACCAGCACGCAGAAAGTTCCTGAAATCAGACGAGACTGAGACCCGCAGAATCATTGCCGAATTCCAACGCGTCGCCCTTGCCACACCAGAAGTTGCATTCACGCTCTACAACGGAGCAACAGTTGTCTACGACCTCCCTGCATCCAACTTAAAACAACGTATTGTTGGCATCTTTGGCAAAAAAATCAAACGCTATGACGAGGCATTGGTTCCCTTCGGCATCAAAAACGGCATTGCCAACATCACTGGCTTTGTTGGCACTCCAGAGTCAAGCACCAGAAACGCCAACCAAATGTTCTTCGTCAACGGCAGATTCATGCGTCACCCTTATTTCCATAAAGCGGTGATGCAAGCCTACGACAAGATGTTGCCTCCAGATTCTACGCCACACTATTTTATCTATTTTGAAGTCAATCCACAAGACATCGATATCAATGTCCACCCAACCAAGACAGAGATAAAATTTGAGAACGAACGCGACATCTGGCAAATCCTTATGGCATGCGTCAGAGAAGCGCTTGGCAAATTCAACATCTCGCCTTCTCTTCTTTTTGACAACAAACAAGAGATTGAAATCCCTGTGGCAGACACCACGAAGATGCCTTCGATGCCAAGTCCACATTTCGACGACAACTACAACCCGTTTGAATCCACCTCAAAACCGAGTCACGTCTCTTCATATACATCCCAACGTCCTTCATTGCCTAAACAATGGCAACAACTCTACGAACAAAAGCACCCAAGTCACAAAGAGATTTTGGAGCCAACGGAACTGGAGTTCAACGAACGGGAGAACATCAGTAACACACTATTCTCTCCTGAAGAAGGAAACTCCCAAGAGAGTCATGGCAACATCTACCTATATAAAAATAGGTATATGATGACTGCCGTAAACTCTGGACTAATGGTGATTGACTGCCGGAGAGCGCTCGAAAGGATTCTGTACGATGAACTGCTTCTCCAACTTCAGCAACAGCAATGCGTCTCACAGCAGATACTGTTTCCTGAGGTTTGGGAGTTGACGCCAGAGTCTATGCCTATCTATGAGAGCATCAAAGACGACCTCAAAGCATTGGGTTTCCAACTCTCGCCGATAGCTGCCTGTGCATTTAGCATCAGCGGCATTCCGGCCATTTTGACCTCAGTGCCCAACATACCACGCGTTCTCAACACCCTACTCTCCATTGCCCGCGAGGAACAGAAAAACCTCAAACAGCAACTCTACGAACCTATCGTTGCCGAGTTGGCTGCCACACAGGCTCAACAGACTCGCATTGGAGAAAGCCAAGAGGAACTGCGTCAGATACTGACCAAACTCTTTGGCTCGACGATGCCTAACATTTCTCCGAAAGGACGCAACATCATCACCACACTCTCAGACTCTGAGATTACCAAACTGTTTGACTAAAATAAATACAAACTCCATAAACACTCTTCATTATGCAAGAACAAGAAGAACAAAAAATGGGATTGCCCGAAAACGCAAACCGCGAGCTCAAGCCAGGAGAGGAATACACTCCTGTGATGAGACCAGGTACGGTCTATCCCGAAGTCAACGTACGTTCTGTTTCCTTGGGCGTACTCATGGCTGTCCTATTCTCTGCAGCGGCTGCCTACCTTGGTCTCAAAGTAGGACAGGTTTTTGAAGCAGCAATTCCTATCGCCATCATCGCCGTAGGTTTGAGTTCTGCTTCAAAAAGGAAGAACGCTCTTGGCGAGAATGTAATCATCCAATCTATCGGTGCAAGTAGTGGTGTAATTGTAGCAGGTGCTATCTTCACCTTGCCAGCACTCTACATCCTTCAAGCAAAATACCCAGACATCACCGTCAGCTTCATGCAGGTATTCCTAAGCTCATTGCTCGGTGGTATCCTCGGTATCCTTTTCCTTATTCCTTTCAGAAAATACTTCGTTTCTGACATGCATGGCAAATATCCTTTCCCAGAAGCTACTGCCACCACACAGGTGCTGATTTCTGGCGAGAAAGGTGGCAGCGGTGCTAAGCCTCTCTTGTTGGCTGGCATCATCGGCGGTCTCTACGACTTCGTCGTTGCAACCTTCGGTGCATGGGCAGAAACTTTCACCACACGTGTTCTCCCATTTGGTGAGACCCTTTACAACAAAGCCAAACTCATCTGCAGTGTCAACGTTGGTGCTGCTGTACTTGGCTTGGGTTACATCATCGGCTTGAAATACGCTGCTATCATCTGCATTGGTTCTGGTTTGGTATGGTTTGTTCTCGTACCACTGCTTCCATTGCTTGGCAACGAAGGTCTGATGGCTATCAACCCAATGTTTGACGGTTCTATCTCCGTCGACGCCATGACTGCCGAGGAAATCTTCAAGACCTTTGCCCGCCACATTGGTATCGGCGGCATCGCTATGGCTGGCATCATCGGCATCGTAAAATCATGGCCTATCATCAAGAGTGCTGTCGGTTTGGCAGCCAACGAGATGAAGGGTGGCAGCAAGACAACTGGCGAGGTAAAACGTACACAACGCGACCTCTCAATGAAGATTGTCATCATAGGCATCGCCATCACCTTGCTCGTTACATTCTTATTCTTTGCCTTTGGCGGTGTAGTCAGCAACATCTGGCATGCTGTTGTAGGCATCTTGATTGTTGCTATCATCAGTTTCCTTTTCACTACCGTAGCAGCCAATGCTATTGCTATCGTAGGTAGCAACCCTGTATCAGGCATGACTTTGATGACTCTGATTCTCTCATCTGTTGTCATGGTTGCTGTTGGTTTGAAAGGTGTATCTGGTATGGTAGCTGCAGCTATCATCGGCGGCGTTGTCTGCACAGCCCTCAGTATGGCTGGCGGTTTCATCACCGACTTGAAAGTTGGCTACTGGTTGGGAACAACCCCTGCTAAACAGCAGACTTGGAAATTCCTCGGCACACTCGTTTCTGCAGCTACTGTAGGCGGTGTGATGATTATCTTGAACAAGACCTATGGTTTCTCAGGCGACAACGCTCTCGTTGCCCCTCAAGCCAACGCTATGGCAGCC
>CALEJM010000095.1 GCA_937898265.1 uncultured Porphyromonadaceae bacterium | reverse complement strand
CTTCAAGACCCTCGACTACTTCTACTTCGACGACCTCTATATCGACTACACCCAGCCTTGCACCCAGCCGTCCACACCACGCATCACCCATCTCACCACACAGGGGATGACCGCCGTCTGGAGCGGTGGCGACAGTACCACAGTCTGGGAAGTAGCGTGCCGTCCGCAAGGAGTGATGCCCGACACGGCCGACACCGTCGTTGCTCAACCCACCCTCTCGCTAAATACCCTTCAAGGTGGGATGAACTACACCCTCTACGTCCGCACCCGTTGCAGTGGCGGCGTAAGTCGATGGGTGTCGACCCCGTTCCGCACCCTCTCCGTGCTGGAGTCGCTGCCTCTGGTCACCGACTTCGAAGACCCCGCCGACAACGCCCGCTGGGATATCCGCAAGAGCAGTCATGGATGGAGCTTCGGCTCAGCCATCTACCACAGTCCGCACACCGCCATGTACGTCTCGCAGAACGACGGCATGACCACATCCTACGACGCGCCGAGCACCCTCTCGTGGGCCACACGCACCATCGCCGTGCCGCAGACGGGACGCTACGCCTGCTCCTTCGACTGGCGCTGCGTGGGCGACTCCGCCGCCGACTTCTTCCGCCTCTTCCTGCTCCCTACGAGCACCAACCTCGACGCCATCGGCACCGTGCCTCCCACGGGAACTCTGACGGGCGGCATCGCCGTCGACAGCGGTCGGCTCGTCTCCTCCAACTGGCGCACGTTCCACCGCGAACTCCTCATACCGCAAGGCAACTACCTCTTGGCATTCGTGTGGGTCAACGACCTCACCACACACCATAACCCACCTGCTGCCATCGACAACTTCTCGCTGACACCGCTCACATGCTACCTGGCCGACGTTGCCGTGCATGCCACCGACTCCGCCGTCGTGGTGCATGCCGTCACCGACTGTCCGCAGGTAGAACTCACCCTCTCGGGCAACGGCCTCACCCTCGACACCCTCGTTGCCCTGCCGTGTACCCTTGGCGGACTCACCCCCGAGCAGACCTATGTCGTTGCCCTTCGTGGACACTGTGCCGACGGCGACACCACCCCTTGGCAACATCACACCGTCGCAACCCTCTGTCAAGGTGTCGTCGTAGGTGATTCACTTCCCTATAGCGTGAACTTCGACAACCGCCTCGAAGGCTCGTTGCCCGACTGCTGGAACGCCTTTGGCAGCGCAGGCATCAACACCACCTACGCCGCCTCGGCACGCGGCTCGCTGCAACTGAACGCCACCACCGACACCTACAGCTACGTCACCACGCCAGCACTCCTCGGTGCGCCGCTCCAAACCCTCTCCGTCCGCTTCAGTCATCGTGCCAGTGGAGCAGGGGAGCACCTCGAAATCGGAGTCATGGAGACCCCTGGCGACGAACACTCGTTCACCCTCCTCCCCCCCCTCGTCTCCACCAACGGCATCTGGAATGTCGACGAAAGACGTTCACTTGCCAACTACACAGGCTCGGGGCGTTATCTGGCCTTCCGCATGCCTGCCACGGGTGGCGACCCCGCCGCCTTCTACCTCGACGACGTGGTCGTAGAGGCACCCCATGGCTGTAACACGCCGCAAGACTTCTACGCCCAGACCGACGCTGCCACCGCCGTCAACCTCGCCTTTACCCCAGGCAGCTCTGCCGACACCCTCTGGCAGCTCAAGGTGGCGACGTGGCGATTGTCCGACCCTGAGCTTCAGACCGTAGACATTGTCGACACCCTCATCCATACGCCGACGGTGACCCTCAGCCACCTCACCCCGCTCACCACCTATTACGCCTATGTGCGCACCGTCTGCCAAGGTGATGAGAGCGGTTGGACTACGCTCACCTTCGAGACCCCCTGTGGCATCTACCCCTTGCCGTTTGCCGAAGACTTCTCCACGATGGGCAGACAGTTGCCGTCGTGCTGGGAGACAGGCAACGCGCCGCTCACCGCCGTGCTCAACGGCATCCAGACCCTCCAACCCGACAGCTATTACCATTGGAATAAGATGACCGGAGGCAATGGTCTCAACACCGACCACCTCGCCGTCAACGTGACAGGCACCTACGTTGCCTACTGGCTCATCACGCCACGTGTGGTGCTCGACAGCGCCACCGCACTCTCCTTCGACCTCGCCCTCACCGCTATCTCGGGTCAGGGGGCTATCCTCGACTCGCTGGCGCAGCAAGACGACCGCTTCGTGGTGCTCGCCCGACGCAACGGCAACAACTGGCAGCAGGCCGACCTCGTGGCGGAGTGGAACAACAACGACGCAACGCGTGTCTACAACGAGATTGCTGCCGATGGCGAGACCGTTGTGCTGCCACTCAACAGCTATGGCGGCGACACCGTCCAACTGGCGTTTTATGTGGAGAGCACCCTCTTCGACGTAGGCGCTATGCTCCACCTCGGACGCATCGCCCTCAGCCCTTATCATGCAACACAATACCTCGCCGACACCATCTGCGAGAACGTCGACTATCAACGTAATGGATTTGACGTCAATGCGCTGTCGCTCAATGCCGACCGCTCTCCGTACACCTTGCAGCGACTGGCAGGCGACACGTTGCTCGCCGTCACCCTTGCCGTGCTCCCTGTGGCAGAGACGGAACTGACCGACACTATCGTGGCTGGCGAAATCTATTATTTCTGTGGCGAACCGCTGGACCACGCCGGTCTCTATATGGCGATGCTGACGGCGGTCAACGGCTGCGACTCGGTGGTGTTCCTCCGCTTGGTGGTAGAGACGCAGGTGGATCTTGACCTCGCTGATCTCGACCTCCTCCTCCAACTCACCCCTAACCCAGTGCGTGGTGGCGGCAAGGTGCGTCTCGATGTGGCGCTGAGTGAGGCGGAGTGCGCCGACCTCCTCGTTGAGGTGCTGACAGCTGACGGACAGTGCATCACATCGCTTCGCCCCGACCACATGCCGTGCGAGATTGTCGCCCCCGCTGTGGCGGGACTCTACCTTGTGAGAGTGACGACCACCTCGGGACGGGTGCTTTATAGTAAATTAGTAATTAGTAATTAGCAATTAGCAATTGTTGGGGTTCGAAGGGTTCGAGAGGTGCAATAGTTTCTATAAACTTTCACCTTTCGGACATCTCCCTTTCGCAAAATAATCCGTATTTTTGTAGACTTAAAAATTGATGTTCAAAATCATGAAGAAATCGTTCCTTTTGTGGCTTATGGCGGTTTGCTCCGTCACGCTGATGGCGACGGAAATCGCTGATAAAAACGCCGTTACTATGGTGTCGTACGAACAAAGTTGGTTGGACATCCGTGGCACTTTGGCGTTGAAGAACAACACCGACAAGACCCTCACTGAGGTCACTTTCCGCCTGTGCTATTATGATATGAAGGGCGAGCAACTCGATTACAAAGATTTTCGTAAGACGGTGGATATCGCTCCTGGCATGACCCGTAAACTCGATATCGAAGCCTACGAGCATGGCAGAAGTTATAATTACTATCAATCGGAGAAACGACCTTCAGGTGGCACTTCGTTCAAACTTACCTTTGAACTGCTTGACTACAAGGCAGAAGGCGGTGAGCTGATGGCAGTTGCTGAAGAGCAAGACGATGTTGCCAATGTTGCGAGAACGGCAATGGTTACGGCGGTAGAATCCAACCAACGTTCCAGCACCTGGATGACCCTGTTGACCATCTACCTCATCGTGCTCACCTTCTTCCTCATGATGATGGTTCCTTTCATGGCATTCCGTTACGGTCGCAGCGGCTTTGGCTGGTTCTTCTTTGCGCTCTTAGTCACCCCGCTGATTGCCCTCCTCGTGCTGTCGCTCTTTGGAGCCCGAGTGGATAACGACTACTACAGCACCTCTCGCAACGAAGACGACGAAGTGCGTCAAGATATGGATTATTAAAACAAACAGAAAATGTCTGAGAATCTTGAAATAAGCAACGGCACCAAGGAAGAGAAATACGCCACCTTGTTGCCCCAGATTAAAGCGGTGGTGGACGGCGAGACCGACCTCATCGCCAACATGGCCAACGTGGCCGCCATGCTCCATGCCACCTTCGGTTTCTGGTGGACAGGCTTCTACCGCGTAGTCGACGGCATGCTCGTGTTGGGTCCGTTCCAAGGTCCGCTGGCTTGCATGCGCATCAGGAAAGGTCGCGGCGTCTGCGGCACCGCCTGGGCAGAGGAGCGCACCGTCGTTGTGCCCGACGTCGACCAATTCCCAGGTCATATCGCCTGCTCGTCGGCCACGCGCAGCGAGATCGTCGTGCCGGTGTTCCGCGATGGCGAAGTCATTGGTGTCTTAGACATCGACAGTGAGCATCTCGCCACCTTCGACGACACCGACGCCCACTATCTCGGCGAGGTAGCCTCCCTCCTTGTTCAACCCCTTCGATAACTCCTCTTAGCGCCAAAAAACCATGATTTCATCGAGCGAACTCATCATCAACGCCGACGGCTCATGCTTCCATCTCCACCTCCGTCCGGAGCAGTTGGCAGACAAGGTCGTGCTCTGCGGCGACCCCTCCCGCGTCGACACCATCGCCTCCTTCTTCGAGACCCGCGAGTGCGAAGTCACGGCACGCGAGTTCCACACCATCACTGGCACCTACAAAGGCAAACGCATCACCGCGCTGAGTCACGGCATCGGTCCCGACAACATCGACATCGTGCTCACCGAACTCGACGCCCTGAAGAATATCGACTTCGCCACCCGCGAAGTGATGAAAGAGCATCACACCTTGGAGTTGGTGAGAATCGGCACCAGTGGCGGACTGCAGCCCGACGTGCCTTGCGGTAGCTTCGTGATGAGCAGACGCTCCGTTGGCTTCGACGGCGTGCTCAACTGGTATGCGGGACGTGACACCGTGGCCGCCCTCGACTTCGAGAGAGCCTTGGTGGAGGCGATTCACTACCCCGCTAAGGCGGCAGCCCCCTATGTGGTGGATGCCGACGAGGAGTTGGCAACACGCTTGGCTCAAGGGGGCAACTTCGTGGAAGGCGTCACCATCTCGGCCGTAGGATTCTACGGACCTCAGGGACGTGCCATCCGTCTTGCCCCAGCCGTGGCCGACATCAACCAACGCATCACCGCCTTCCGCTATCACGAACAACGCATCATGAACTACGAGATGGAGTCGGCACCCCTCGCAGGACTCTCCCGACTCTTGGGTCATAAGGCAGTGACGGTGTGTCTGGTGGCTGCCAACCGTCTGGCTGGCGAGAGCAACCCCTCCTACCGTGGCGACATGCCCGACCTCATCCGCTTAGTGTTAGATAGAATATAAACCTTCTTGATAATGTATAAAGGAGAAATCATATCAGTGACGGTAGCCCTTTCGTGGACCGTCTGTGCCCTCTTCTGCGAGGTGGCAACGAAGCGCCTTGGCGCCTTGCCCACCAACATGATGCGCATGATACTCTCGCTGCTGATGCTGGGGTGTGTCATGTGGTGGTTCACGGGCGTTCCCTATCCTGCTGGTGCCGACGCCACGACGTGGCTGTGGCTCTCGCTGTCGGGCTTGGTGGGTTACGTCTTGGGCGATTTCTGTCTGCTCAACGCCTACGCCCTCATCGGCTCACGCCACACACAGTTGCTCACCACCCTGGCACCGCCTGCTGCGGCATTGTTCAGTTGGGTGCTGATGGGTCAGAAGATGTCGTGGCTCTGCGTTGTTGGTATGGCAGTCACACTGGTAGGCATCATCACCGCCATCGGTCGTCCCGACAAAGCTAAAGACGAGCCTATGCAGTTCTCCACTCGAGGCATCCTGTTGGGCATCGGTGCGGGACTGGGTCAAGGCGTGGGTCTTGTGCTCAGTGCGAAAGGACTGTTGCATTATGGCGACACCCTCGAAGCGTCGGGCATCGTGTTTCGTCACGGCGCCACGGCAGCGTTGCTGCTGCCCTTTGCTGCCACCTCCATCCGCGCCGTCACCGGACTGATAGGCTTCGGCATCTGGACCGCCGTCAAAGGGGAACTGCCTCAGTTGGCGCGTGGCATCCGCTCGTGGAAAACCAT
>CALEJM010000094.1 GCA_937898265.1 uncultured Porphyromonadaceae bacterium | reverse complement strand
CGTTCATCTTCTCCTGCATATACATGATGTCGGGGTTCTTCTGTGCCCACTTGTAGGCCTTGTCAGCAGCCTGGAGTGCTTCGGCTACAAAGTCGGCATGGAACTCACCAACTGGCCACTCAAGAACGTCAGCCTCGAAGCCGAATTCGCACGCGTCAACATCGCCTGCTACACCCACTCCATCAAAGCCATCACCTACACCTCCAACAGCTACAACCTCGGTTCGTACCTCGGAGATAACAGCCAAGACATCTACGTCGCACTCAACGTACGTCCAGCCCGCAGCCTCTACATCACTGCCTCATGGACCCACGCCACAAAATACAACACCTACAGTTACGTTCGCCGCTCCATCGGAGAAATCATCTCGCAGAAACCCTTCGACGAGAAAGCGTGGCGTAACCAAATCGTAGAACTCAAAGCCACCTACGAACCCATCAACAACATCTACCTCCGCGCACAGCTCCAATGGAACAACGCCCAAGGCTATGACCTGACAAACAAGGCGCCAATCTCCGGTGAGACACGCCTCGACGCCCAAGGCAACCTCAACCGCTTCACCCCAGGCATCTACCGCGGACAAAACATCACCGCCATCCTCTCGCTTACATTCAACATGTAGCAAACCATACAATATATATTATATAACAAACAAAACAAACAGCAATGAACAAGTTCAACATCCCTGCACTCATCATCGCCCTCGGCATCGCCGTGCTCGGCCTGTGCATCTACTCTTCAACCCGCGCTTACATCAACGCCAACCACCACGTTACCGTCCGCGGACTCAGTCAACGCACCGTCAAGAGCGACGACGCCTACTACACCATCTACTGCTCACTCGACGGCGACAACGCACAACAACTCTACCAGACCCTCACCGCCGAAAACCAAGCCATCACCGCTTACCTACGCGAAAAAGGCTTCAGCGACGACGACATCACCATCACCTCGCCATCTACCAACGACAACACCGGCAACTACAACTACAAACCTGGCATCACCAAACACTACACCATCTCCAACAACGTCACACTACACACCAACGACGTTGATGCCATCGAACAACTCACCAAAACCGAAGGCGAGCTCATCCAACGCGGACTCTTCGTCACCACCAGCGCCACCTACCACTTCACCAGACTCAACGACATCAAACCAGAAATGATTGAAGAAGCCACCAAAAACGCCCGTGCCGCGGCTGAGAAATTTGCACAAGATAGTGGCTCAAAAATCGGCAAAATACAATCAGCCACCCAAGGCCAATTCGCTATCTTCACCAACAGCGCAGAATCCGACTACAGTTTCGACGACTCCAGCTACAAGATGAAAAACGTCCGCGTTGTCACCACCGTTGTCTACGAACTTAGATAAATAAACACTGTTCCTTGAGCGTCCGCTCAAGACTAAAGAAAGAAAACCCCCGTTCCTTGAGCGTCCGCTCAAGGCCAAAGAAATAAAGACAATGCAACCCCTCGCCGAACGCATGAGGCCTCACCGCCTCGAAGACTACTGTGGTCAGCAACACCTCGTTGGCCCTGGAGCCGTACTCCAGAAGATGATACAAAGCAAACGCCTCACCAGTTTCATCCTCTGGGGTCCTCCCGGCGTGGGCAAAACCACACTCGCACGCATCATCGCCAACACCCTTGAAGTGCCCTACTTCACACTCAGCGCCGTCACCTCCGGCGTCAAAGACGTTCGCGATACCATCGAGCG
>CALEJM010000093.1 GCA_937898265.1 uncultured Porphyromonadaceae bacterium | reverse complement strand
TCGAGTAGTGAAACTGCATATCCAAAAGATTGAACCACTTGAACATCTCGAACGCTTCGAACATTTCTTAACCTAATTGAATTGCTCATTGCTCATTGGCAACCGCCAGAGAGAGAGTTATGTGTTGTATATGTGAAAATAATGTTGTACTTTTGCAAAAACAAACAAATAAAGTCATAACAACATGAAGAAATTACTTTTTTCACTTGTAGCGCTCTGCTCTTTGATGCTCTTCGTGACCTCTTGCCGCGAACCTAACGAGCCAAACGTTCCAGAAGGACCAGACACTAAAGTTGTCACCTGCCAAGCCAACGTCTTGGAAGACACCGTTGAACTCTTTGGACAACTCAACATCACGAGCGAAGAGTTGGCTGTTGCTGAATATGGTATCTTTATCTCAACCTCGGAGTTCCAGAAACTTAACGACGGCATCAAAAAAACTGCCACTTCGTTGGACGACGACCACAACTTCTCTGTTAAAGTCACTGGTTTTGAACTTGAGCCAAAGACAAAATATTACTATCGCGCCTATCTGGTAACGGGCGACGAATTCGTTGTAGGCGAGACATTGACTTTCGAGACCTCTATGTTTGGCAGCAAACCTGTTACATTCGCCGTTGGCAACGTAGAGTTCACCATGATCTTTGTGAATGGCGGCACCTTCACCATGGGCGCTCCTGATTCTGATACCGAAGCATATTCTAACGAAAAGCCAACACACCAAGTAACAGTTTCCAATTACTATATTGGCGAAACCGAAGTAACTCAAGAACTTTGGCAAGCCATAATGGGCACAAATCCTTCTGAAACCAAAGGAGCTACACTGCCAGTGGAAAATGTAAGTTGGAACGACTGCCAAGAGTTTGTCACAAAACTGAATGAATATTTCTCCGACCTCTTTATCAACAGACGCTTCCGTCTGCCAACAGAAGCCGAATGGGAATATGCAGCCCGCGGTGGCGAGAAATCGCAAGGCTACCTCTATAGCGGCAGCAACAACATCGGCGAAGTAGCTTGGTATAGCGACAACGGAGAAGGCACAACTCACCCTGCCAAACAAAAACAGGCAAACGAACTCGGTATTTACGATATGTCTGGTAATGTTTGGGAATGGTGCCAAGATATAAATGGTAACTATTCTAATACTGCAGAAACAGACCCTCAAGGTTCAACAGAAGGAGAATATCACAGCTATCGTGGTGGCTGCTATGATACTTTTGCAAAAAATTGTCGAAACACAAGACGTGCAGGTAAATTACCTGACGGCTTCGGCTTTTACTTAGGCTTCCGCCTTGCTCTTACCAATAAATAATCTATCATAATTAGATACCTCCAAACGCCATCCTTCAACCGCGAAGGGTGGCGTTGTTGTTTGAAAAGTATAGTTCGGGAAAAACCTGTAATAATCGGGAGAAAAGCATTATCTTTGTGTCGTTTTTAGGATACGTCCAAAGAAATGCAGAAAATTCTAAAATACATAGTGTTAGCATTGCTCCTGATGGTTGGTTTCGTTGATATTTCGGGACAAAACCCCATCATGCAGAAAGACACAACCGCCAACGACTCCGTCGACCTCTACGACATCACCGAAGTGGTGGTGAGTCAGAGCACCGCTTTCGAACGTCGTGAGGTGTTTCCCGTGCAGACACTGACAGGCGAGGCTTTGAAGAGTTTCTCCGCCTACAGTGTGGCCGATGCCTTACGTTATTTCTCTGGTTTGCAGATCAAAGACTATGGCGGTACGGGTGGTTTGAAAACGGTGAACATCCGAAGCATGGGCACCAACCACGTGGGAATATGCTACGACGGCATTGAATTGGGCAACGCACAAAACGGCACGATTGACCTCGGCAAATTCTCGTTGGACAACATGGAGTCGGTGGCTCTGTACAACGGACAGAAAAGCGACCTCCTTCAGTCGGCAAAAGACTACGGCAGTGCGGGCAACGTCTACCTCCAGTCGCGCACACCACGATTTGCTCCTGGTGTTGACCACCGTGTGGCTGTCACCGTCAAAGGCGGTTCGTTCTGGACCATCAACCCCTCATTGCTCTACGAACAGCAACTGAGCAAAAACCTCTCGCTCTCCGCTTCGGCAGAATATCTCTACACCTCAGGCAAATACAAGTTTACGTACACCAATCCTTACGGCTACGACACCACAGCGGTGCGTCAAAACGGTGACGTTCAAGCCCTGCGTGCCGAGATAGGATTGTTTGGCAATATCAACAATGGCAACTGGCGCGTGAAAGGCTATTTCTATATGTCGGAACGTGGTTATCCAGGAGCTGTGGTTCGTGGTAAGTTCGTACATCAAGACCGTCAGTGGGACGACAACCTCTTTGTTCAAGGACAGTGGCAGAAAGCCATGAAGTTCTACACCTTGATACTGAAAGGCAAGTATGCCTACGACTACCTCCATTACCTCTCCGACCCCAATCTTGATGTCAGCACGATGTACGTTGAGAATCGCTACAAACAGCATGAGGCATATTTCTCTTGCATCAATCACTTCGACATCAAACCGTTCTGGGAAGCGGCTGCCAGTGTCGACGTTCAGTACAACAGTCTGGATGCCGACCTCTTGGATTTTGTCTATCCGGAGCGCGTCTCGGTTTATGGAGCAGCAAGCACAGCGTTTAAGTTTGCACACGTGCGCACACAAGTGGGTGTGCTCGGACATTATGTTCACGACCACCTGCGTGCTTCCGACTCCATCGTTGCCGACCGCTGGGTCTGCACACCGTCGTTCTTCTTCTCCTATCGTCCTTGGCTGCGTCACGACCTCACGATAAGAGCTTTTGCCAAAGGCTCCGTTCGTATGCCTACGTTCAACGACCTCTATTACACCACCACCAGTCTGGCAAGCAGCAAGTTGAAGCCAGAGTCGACCTACCAATACGACCTCGGCATCCATTTCAACAAACCGATGAACGGATGGTGTGAGTTGATCAGTCTGCAGGTGGACGGCTATTTCAATCAGGTAAAGAACAAGATTATCGCCATACCAACGTCGAACTTCTTCCGTTGGACCATGATCAACCTCGGTTACGTTGAAATCTTGGGTGTTGATGTGGCTGCTCAAGCTAATTTTGCTTGGGGTAAAGCGTTCACCGCCCAAGTGCGTGCTACCTACACCTATCAGTCGGCACGCGACCTCACCGACCCGAACGACCCATTCTATGGCGGACAGATTCCGTATATTCCCTGGCATAGCACTTCGGTGACTGCCAACCTCGGCTATAAATCGTGGCAGCTGCACTACAGCTTCATCTATACCGGTCATCGTTTCGACTCACAAGCTAACCGCCCTGAGGACTACGTACTTCCGTGGTACACACACGACCTCTCGCTGTCGAAACAGTTCAACTGGCGCAAGATGGATATGAACCTCACGCTCGACGTGAACAATGTGTTCAACCAGCAGTATGAAGTGGTGCGCAACTACCCAATGCCTGGCACAAACTTCAAGTTGACGGCTCAGTTTGTCTTTCAGTAAACAATTTTGCCCAAAATCCGAGAAAAAGGAGTATCTTTGTGCCTCTATAGTAACACGCATACAATATGGAAAAATATATCGGTGCACACGTCAGCAGTTCGGGTGGAGTGGAGAACGCTCCGCTCAATGCTCATGCCATTGGTGCCACTGCTTTCGCCCTCTTTACCAAGAATCAAAAGCAATGGTTTGCCAATCCGCTTACGGAGAAATCCATCGAGGCATTCAAGGCTAACTGTCAGACCTACGGCTATACGCCAGCGCAGATTCTGCCTCACGACAGCTACCTCATCAACCTCGGCGCACCCGAAGACGACAAACTGAAGAAGTCGCGCGAGTCGTTTGAAGACGAGTTGAAGCGCTGCGAGCAGTTGGGATTGGACCGATTGAATTTCCATCCGGGCGCTCATCTGAAAATGATTTCGGAAGATGAGTGCCTCCAACGTGTTGCCGAATCTATCAACCTCGCCTTGTTGCACACCCAAGGGGTGACGGCTGTGATAGAGAACACCGCTGGTCAGGGTTCCAACATCGGCTACCGATTTGAACATCTGGCTCGCATCATCGAACTGGTGGACGACAAGAGTCGCGTGGGTGTCTGCATTGACACTTGTCACGCTTTTGCCGGCGGTTACGACTTTGCAACGGATGAGGGCTTCGACCGTTGCTGGAGCGATTTCGACAAAATCATCGGGTTCAACTATCTCAAAGGCATGCACCTCAACGACTCAAAGAATCCGTTGTCGAAACGTGTGGACCGTCATGAGTCGTTAGGACTTGGAACCATTGGTACCCATGCTTTCGTTCGCATCATGCAAGACCCTCGCTTCTGCAACATCCCACTCATCTTGGAAACGCCCGACGAGACCAAATGGGCAGAGGAGATTGAGTTCCTGAAATCACAATGCAAATAATTGCTACGACATGAAATTTCCACGCTTACCTTTTTACGGCCTCATACATACGCTCCAGAAATTCTGGAGTGACCCACAAAGCGCCTGGACCGACGAGGAGACGTATCAAACGCCTTCGTCGCAAGTCAAGAAGGAGGTACTCTACCCTATGCTCCTGCTGTGTTTCGTGGCTGTGGCTGTCGGCAAGTATATCGACAACGCCAAGATTGTGGCTTCTATCATCTGGGGCGTGGTGGAATGTGGCATCCTCTTGGCCTCCTACCACATGTGCACTTATATCTGCAAGCGGGAAAGGACGTTGCGCAAGCAAATAATTGACGACGAGACATGCAATAAATTCATACTCTATCCGTTTACTATTGTGATAGGCGTGACTATTGCACACAGCATTCTTACGTCGTGGTTCTTCCTCTACATGCTTCTGCTCTTCGTGGTCTATGAGGTATGGGTGGCTTCGGCAACCTTTGTTCAGGTGGACAACAAAACAAGAGATTCTTTCTTCTTGACCAACTCACTGGCTATCATCTTTGTACCAGTTATCTTGGAGAATGTCATCAAGAAGATTCTCGTCAATCTATAAACAATCGTTAGATAATCATTCAGACAAATGAAAAAATATATTCTCCCACTTCTGTTGTGCGGCTTAATGCTGGCAATGCAGAGTTGCGACAGTCCGTTCTACAACTGGCGCGACCTCAACACCGCCTGGATTGAGGCACATGCTTCACAATTAGGACAAGACACCAACGTGGTTGACTACGGCATCACTCGTAGCGGACTTCAATACGAGGTCTATCACCAAGGATTCGGCAAGATGCCTAAGTCTACATCTAAAATCAAGGTCAACTACAAACTCTGGCTCTATGACGGCACACTGATTCAAGCCAGCGAGGATGTGGAGATGTCGCTCAGCAACTGCGTTCAAGCCTGGAAGGAGTTTCTCCCAACGCTCCACGCCGGCGCTCACTGCATGATTTATGCTCCAGCCGAATTGTGCTACGGCAAGGAGGGCAGCAAGAATACGGAGGAGTTCAGAATTCCACCTTATTCAGCGCTCACCTTCGAGATTGAGTTAATTGATGTATGGCAACAACTTCCAGAAGAGGATTAACACGACTACGACAATGAAAAAGTTTTCTATCATCATACTGCTCCTCACAGCAACACTCACGATGTCGGCTCAACGATTGGGTATCATGGGTGGTTTCCAAATGACAAACGCCTGGGCTTTGGCAGGCAAATGTGAGTTCAACCCCAAACCAGGTCCTGGCTTCACCGTTGGTCCTATCTTTGAGATGAGCTTCAGTCACCGTCTTGGCTTCGATGTTGCCGCACTCTATAATATGCGTCACACGTCATTTGACATCGACTACGAGTTCCGCCCAGATACTACTGTTCATCTGGCTCGCACACATTTCTATCTCGATGTGCCTGTGCATCTGAATGTCAATTTCCCTGTCAAGAATGCTTTGTCGATGGCACTGTTCTTCGGTCCTTCGTTCAACGTGGCTCTCCATGGCGAAGATATCGCTTGGGAGAATACCGACCAAAAGAAACCTGTGGGCTACGACAACGACAAACTCTACGGCAAGGATCAGAGCACAGAAAACCGCTTCGACCGTTTCCAAGTGTCTGGCGAGTTGGGCTTTGCTGTGAAATACAAAGCCTTTGAGTGGCGCGCAAGCTACAACGGCAGTATTACCAACATGACTAACAAGACGTTCCTTTGGTATGTTGGTCTCCGTCAGGGTCAAAACAAATATCTTCGCGACGGCAACTTCAAACTCACCTTCGCCTATATGTTTGACCTTAGAAAGTAAGGCGTATGGCTGATAATTATTTGGAGAAACATCGGGAAGACTACGAAAAGAAAAAGGCAGAGTGGCTTCGCAAACAGAAGCATCTGTCGAAAAAGATTAAGGCAAAACCTGTGGTTGAAAAACCTGAGGATGAGGCTTTATAATGTTGATTAGACTATGAAGAAGATTTTATTCGCACTACTCGTTATATGTTTGTTGGCGGCTTGTAGCAAAGAGAAACGTTCTGCCAAAACCGACAACATCCAACTTGAGGTTCGCTTCGAGCGCTTTGACCAAGATTTTTGGAAATTGCATGAGGACACAACTCAGATTGCTGCCAACTTGGAAGCGCTTCATGAGAAATACCCTGTTTGGACAGAGGATTATCTCTGTCGCGTGCTGGAGTTTGGCCGACGATACAACGATTCGTCGGTACTGTTTCTCCTTCCTAAATTCCTCTCCGACACCAACGTCACTTCGTTCTATCAAGAGGTGATGACTACTTATAACGACCTTACCGACATTGAGAAGGGTTTGGTGGTGGCATTCAAACGCGCACGCTATTTCTTCCCTGAGATTGAGACGCCTCAATGTTATGCTCATGTGTCTGGTTTGAACCAGAATGTATGCGTTGGCGAGGGTTATATCAGCGTGAGTCTCGACAATTATATGGGCAGCGACTACCCTCTCTACGAGGGACGCATCTACGATTATCTGCTCCCAACGATGCGTCGTGAGATGATTCTTCCCGATATGGTTCACGCCTGGATGGAGGCTGAGTTTCCTTTCTTTCCAGAGGAGGGCGAGTTGTTGGAGGATATGATTTACGAAGGTAAACTGGTGTATCTGACTTCTATTCTCTTGCCTTCGCTGCCAGACTCAATTCTGATGGGCTACACTGCCGAGGAGTTGGAATGGTGCGAGAAGAGTGAACCTGCCATGTGGGATAAGATGGTTTCAGAGGGACATCTCTTTACACACGAGAGCGTTATGCGTTCTAAATATCTTCATAGCGCTCCTTTCACTACCCCATTCACACAGAGCTCTCCAGGTAGAGGCGGTGTCTATCTCGGATGGAAAATCGTGGAGGCTTACATGAGCAAACATAAAGAGGTTTCTCCACTCGATTTGATGAACGAGGTCAACTACAGGAAGATTCTTGAACTGTCGGAATACAATCCGAAATAAGGAATGAGCGGTCTGCAAAAAGATATAGAACTGCATCAAGCACTCCAAACGCTCTCTGAATATATCGTAGCCAATAAGTTGCGTAAGACCAAGGAGCGAGAAGATATCTTGACGTTCATCCACACTCACCCTGGACATTGGGAGGCAGATGAGTTATATAGTATGATGCAAGATGAAGGGTCCGCCATCAGCAGAATGTCGGTGTTCAACACTCTGGAGTTGCTGGTGAAATGTCAATTGGTTATCTGTCACCATTTTGACAACGGAGCCGCCAAATACGAAAAACTGACACCCAACACAAGACATTTTCATAGAATCTGTACGCAATGCGGCAATATCAAGGAGTTTACCGACAAGAAATTGCATCGCATTCTCGCCAAAAAGGGATTTGCCGCTTTCAGTCCTACTTACTACAATTTCTATATCTATGGTCTTTGTAAGAAGTGTCAGACTACAAACAACTTAACGACTAACCCACAAAACAAAAA
>CALEJM010000092.1 GCA_937898265.1 uncultured Porphyromonadaceae bacterium | reverse complement strand
GAGGACAGACCCGCAGAGATATCCTCGACGGTTGCGCCGTCCTTTTGCGCCTGCTTGACCGAACTGTTCATGAATACCGTGCAGCGCGAACCGAGGTCTACGGGATGCTCAGCAAACAGACCCAGCTGCGAGAATTCTGCGATATCATAGCCGAGTGCCTGCGCAAAACTCTGGATAAACGAGCCGCAGCCCGAGGAGCAAGCCTCGTTGATTTCGATACGCTGGATGGAGCCGTTCTTCACGAAGATGGCTTTCATGTCTTGACCGCCGATGTCGAGGATGAAGGAGACTTTCGGCGCGATAGTGCGAGCGGCAGTAAAGTGGGCGATGGTCTCTACGATGCCATAGTTGAAGCCGAAGGCGGTCTTCAAGAGGTTCTCGCCATAGCCAGTGGCAGCACTTCCCTTGATAATGAGGTTCTCGGGGTGCTTTACGGAGAGAGCAAGACGTTGGATTGCGTCGCAGAAGGTTTGGAAACTGTCGCCATTGTTGCGCTGATAGTCGTGATAGACCAGTTCCCCTTCTGCGTTGAGTAAGACGACCTTGGTGGTCGTGCTGCCAGAGTCGACGCCAAGATAATACTCGGTAGGTTGCTCGCAAACGAGTGGACCACGTGGAATATTATGAATCTGCTTGTCTTGATACCATTGTTTATATTCTTCTTCGGTTTGAAACAGCGGAGCAAGACGATGGGTATAGTCAATGTCAATCTCACGATGGTCGAAGCGCATCACTTTGACGATTTCTACTACAGAGAGCGGTTTGATGTCGCCAGTTTTCGCTAAGAGCGCACAGCCCGTTGCTGGTATGATTTCGGCATGCTGCGGAAGGATACAGTCCGATTCTTGCAAAGACAACACTCTGATAAAGTGTTTCTTCAATTCGGGAAGAAAGGCAAACGGACCGCCACAGAAGAAGACTTTCGATTGGATGTCCATTCCGCGAGCCAACGAACTGACAACCTGAATGGCTACGGCGTTGAATACGGAGGCAGCAATATCATTTTTGCTTACTTTGCGACTGATAAGATTCTGAATATCTGTCTTTGAGAAGACGCCACAACGCGATGCTATCGGATAAATAGTGGTAGAGGTGGCAGCTAAGGTGTTCAACTCTTTGGTGTCTACGCCGAGCAGCATGGCTGTCTGGTCGATGAAGGCGCCTGTACCACCAG
>CALEJM010000091.1 GCA_937898265.1 uncultured Porphyromonadaceae bacterium | reverse complement strand
GATGCCGAGACCCTTGCCGAGCAGCGTAAGCAGAATCCGAAACTGAAATGGACCACCAACAATCCCAACGCCCCTTATCAGGTGAGCGGTGTGCCCCGTTATCTCGAGGGTGCGCGCTACTATATGCAGTGGGCGGGCATTCCCCAGCAGGTCTACGAATACTCTGCCGGACTGAATGACTACAAAGACGACTACGCCTCCCGTGGCGTCTGGGTCAACTACCTTTTGGGTGGCTCAAGCTACGACCCCGACTCCACTGGTCTCCATATCCCTATCGACCTCTCGCTGGCATTCCATACCGATGCCGGCAACAAACCCGACACCACCGTCGGCACCCTCGCCATCTGTACCGTGGAAGACGGCAATCTCCCAAAGAAGACCGTCAACCCTAACGGACAGTCGCGCTGGGCTTCTCACGACCTTGCCGACCTCGTGTCCACCTCCGTCGTCTCCGACATCCGTCGCGTCTACGCTCCGCTGTGGTCGTCGCGCGGCATCCGCAATACCAACTACGCTGAATCGCGCATGCCTCACACGCCTGCCATGATTCTCGAGTTGCTCTCTCACCAGAACTACGAAGACCTCGTCCTCGGACTTGATCCCCGCTTTCAGTTCCTGGTGTCGCGTGCCGTCTACAAAGGCGTGCTTCGCTTCCTCTCCGCACAAAACAACACCGAATACGTCGTTCAGCCGCTTCCTGTCTCAGGCTTTGCTGCCACGATGAAAGGCGACAGCGTGCGCCTCACTTGGCATCCTGTGCTTGATTCATTGGAAAAAACCGCTAAACCAACTGGTTATATTATCTATACCCGCATGGAGAACGGCGGTTTCGACAACGGCATCTTGGTGCGCGATACAGCCAAGACGCTTGCCCTTCCGTTAGGTAAGATTGTCAGCTACAAGGTGACCGCCGTCAACGATGGTGGCGAGAGTTTCCCTTCTGAGATTCTTTGCGCCTATCGTGCCAAGCGTCACGACGCACCTGTTCTCATCGTCAATGGCTTTACCCGTATCTGCGGCCCCTCTGGCATGAAGACCAAGAAGGAAACCGGCTTCCCCGACTATCTTGACCATGGCGTTCCTTATCAGCGCAACCTCTCTTATGTTGGTCGTCAGCATGAGTTCAATCGTGCCAAGCCATGGGTGACAGACGACGACCCTGGCTTTGGTCACAGTCAAGGCAACTACGAGACCAAAATCATTCGTGGCAACACGTTCGACTTTGTCTACGTCCATGGTGCTGCCTTGAAGGAGGCAGGTTGCAGTTTCGTCTCCTCGTCCGTTGATGCTGTGGAGAAAGGAAAAGTCAAACTCAATGACTATAAGATGGTAGATCTTATCTTGGGCGAACAGAAAAGCACCAAGTTCGGCGAGATAGACACCACCTTCTGCTTTGAGACATTCTCTTCGAAGATGATGCAACTGCTTACCGACTATGCCCAACATAAAGGATCGCTCTTCGTGTCGGGTGCTTATATCGGTGTCGACAACACCCTTATCAATCCAAGCGAAGAGAAGAAAAACTTCCTCTCCGAGGTGTTGCGCGTCCGCTATCGTAAATCGCATGCGGGCGGTCGTGGATTAGTGGAAGGCGTTATCTCTAAGGATGTTCAGGTGATTGGCAACTTCCGTTTCGACGTCGCTCCCGACGGCACCACCTACGAGGTGGAATCGGCGGATGCCCTCTCGCCTGCCCAACCCGACGCCTGCTCGGTGATGCGCTACGTCGACTCCAGCACCGTAGCTGCTGTTACAGGTAAGAGTCATGGCTTCACTACCTTTGTCTGCGGATTCCCCTTCGAAGCTATAGAAGATGCTTCCCAACGTGAGGCGCTGATGCATCAGATAGTCAATATCTTGTTGAAAGACAAGACCCCGGCGGCAACGACCCCGACCCCAACCTCAAAAAGAAAATAATATGCGCAAACACATACCTAACATGCTCACCTGCCTCAACCTCCTCTCGGGAGCGTTTGGCGTCTATCTCTTGCTCACTGCGGGCAACGACTCCGTCTCGGCAAGCGCCCTGACCCGCTGTTTCAACCAATCAGGTGTTGAAGTGCGTCAGATTGTGCTGCTCTGCGTCTGCTGTTCTGCCATCTTCGATTTTCTTGACGGTTTTGTGGCTCGTCTTTTGAATGTCTCGTCGCCTGTGGGTAAGGAACTTGATTCGTTGGCCGATTTGGTCAGCTTTGGTATGTTGCCTACGACGCTTGCCTTCACAATGGTATCTGCCAATCTTGCAGCCACCGATTTGTCGTTGTCCGTAAAGGTTGCCGTTGAGTGCGTCGTTTGGCTGATGTTGGCGTTCTCGGCATTGCGTCTCGCAAAGTTCAACGTCGACACCCGTCAGACCTCCTCTTTTTTAGGCATGGCAACCCCTGCCAACGCCCTGTTCTGGATAGGACTCTTCTACGGTGGTTTCTATAGTGTGCTGCCTTGGTGGGCATTGCTTGTCATGGTCTTGGTCTGCTGCTGTTTGTTGGTCAGCGAACTACCGATGTTCTCGTTCAAGATTCATTCATTGCGTTGGAGCGAGGCGAAGTTTCAGATACTCCTGCTCATGGGCTCGTTGGGACTGATTCTCGGGTTCGGATTTGCCGGATTGAGTCTTGCCATCGTGTGGTATGTCTTCCTCTCCGTGCTTAAGGTGCTTTTGGAACGTAGCAAATAACTCATTACCTTATAAATGCAGCAACGGCTTACCTCGGTGGAGATAAGCCGTTGTTGTTATTCGGTGATTGTGGTTAGTCGTGATGCAGTTTGTTGAAACAGTCGCGACAGATAGGCTCGTATTTGTCGGTCTCGCCGAGGAGCACCTGTTTGTCGCCAGCCACGAGACGGTGTGACACATAGGCTGGCATGCCACAGTGAACGCAGATGGCGTGCACCTTGGTGACATCGTCGGCAATAGCCATTAGGTTGGGCATCGGACCGAACGGACGGCAGAGGTAGTCCATATCGAGACCCGCAATGATGACGCGGATACCCATCTTGGCGAGTTCGTTGCAGACGCGAACCAACGATTCGTCGAAGAACTGTGCCTCGTCGATACCGACCACGTCGGCATCGCCGCAGAGCAATAGGATACTCTCGGCAGTTTGAACAGGTGTAGAAATCAGTGCGTTGTGGTCGTGACTCACCACCTCCTCCTCGGAGTAGCGAGTGTCGATGGCAGGTTTGAAAATCTCTACCTGTTGTTTGGCGATTTTGGCACGTTTCAGTCGGCGGAGCAGTTCTTCGGTTTTACCGGAGAACATAGAGCCGCAAATCACCTCGATGCTGCCCCGTTTTTGTGCTTGGTTGACCTGAGATTCGAAAAAATTCATGTTCAGATGTTGTTTTGTGGGTTGTTGATGACGTAAAAAGTGATATTTGATGTTTTTTGTGCGTTTATAACGACACGAATCGGTTGTAGAATCGTGAAAAACATGTACTTTTGTCTTCCAATTGCTACCTCCGTATCTACGGACAAATATAGCACATTCATTTTAAACATCAAAAACGATAACGGATAAATGGATAAAGAAATTATTACTACACTCATCTCCAGAGATTTGGATGACCTTAGAAAGCTCGTTGACGGTTTTCTTCAGTTGCCTCAATGCCCCGAACCGCTCGTACAGTTGGCTGCCGACAAAGCGGAAGTGCTCTCGGCAAACCTACTCTTGCTGTTAGAAAAACAAGAAGAACCTGAGGTGGAGACCGAACCCGAAGTAGAAATCGAGTTCCTCTTCGAACCCGACGACGAACCAGAAGAGGAGCGTAGTGAGATAGAAGAAATTCCTGAAGCGTCCGCTCCTGCGGAAGAACCGCTCCCAGAGCCTGAAGAGGAACCAGTTGCGGAAGAACCGACTGAAGAAGAGACTCCGCGTGAGGAGCCAGCCCGTCGTCCGCTGTTTGCCGAGCAAGAGGATAAGACCTTGGGCAACGCCTTCCTGAACCGTCCTGTTGAGGACCTCAAGAAAAACTGCCTCGGCAACAATAACGCAAGGCTCCACCTTGACGAAGTACTCCGTGCCCTTGCTGTAAGCACACCGAACAACCCCGCAGCAGCGAAAGCCCT
>CALEJM010000090.1 GCA_937898265.1 uncultured Porphyromonadaceae bacterium | reverse complement strand
GATCACCGGCGTGACTCAGAAAAGCGGACTCGAAGCGCCGCCGCGCCTCTTCGACCTCACCAGCCTCCAGGTGGAGTGCAACAAGAAATTCTCTTTCTCGGCCGACGACACGCTCAAGCACATCCAAAGCCTCTACGAGAAGAAAACCGCCACCTCCCCCCGCGTCGCCCCCACCTTCCTGCCTGACGACGTGTACCCAAAATGCCCGCAAATCCTCCAGGGTCTCCTCCCCTACTCCGCTGTCATTCAGCCGCTCATGGGCACCAAGCTAAAGAAGAGCAAAAAGGTGTTCGACTCCTCCAAGGTGACCGACCACCACGCCATCATACCAACCGGTGTCTACTCCAGCTCGCTCTCCGACATGGAGCAGAAAGTCTACGACATGGTAGCGCGCCGTTTCATTGCCAACTTCTACCCCGACAGCACCGTAGCCACCACCACCGTGCTCGGCGAATCGGCCTCCGTCCCCTTCAAGACCTCAGGCAAAATCATCCTCGACCCCACCTGGCGCGTTGTCTATGGCAAACAGGAACCCGTGGCCGACGAGAAAGAAGAACTCAAGACACTCCCCCCATTCGTCAAAGGAGAGAGTGGACCCCATACCCCATCGCTCGCTGAGAAACAGACCCAACCGCCGAAACTCTACACCGAAGCCACCTTGCTCCGAGCCATGGAGACCGCCGGCAAGAACGTGGAAGACGAAACCCTCCGCGACGCCATGAAAGAGAACGGCATCGGTCGCCCGTCTACCCGAGCTGCCATCATCGAGACCCTCTTTCAGAGAAAATACATACGAAAGGAGCGCAAGAGTCTGGTGCCCACCACCCTCGGCATCCAACTCATCGACCTCATCCACGACCCTCTGCTTAAATCGGTGGAGATGACCGGTCAGTGGGAGAAGAAACTGCGCGACATCGAGAAAAACGTCTTCAAAGCCACCGACTTCATCGCCGAGCTCAAAGTCATGGTTGCCGAAGTGGTGCAAAACGTGAAAAACGACACCACCACCCGTGCCCTCCAAGCAGAGCCCGACATCGTCAAGACCCTCAACAAGAAATCGGCAGCCAACAAAGCCGCCAAGAAACAGCAGCCACGCCTCCCCATCGAGGGCAAAGCATGCCCGAAATGTGGTCAAGGCATCATCATCAAAGGCAACACCGCCTGGGGCTGCTCCCGTTGGAAAGAGGGTTGCGACTGGCGCTTTATGTTTCCAAAAGAACCGCCTAAACCCACCACAGAGTCATGACCGAACGCAGAGAGAAAACCCGTCAACACTTCATTGAGGTAGCCCGTAAACTCATCTCCGAGCGCGGACGTATCAACGTGACGATGAACGACATCGCCACCGAGGCACACATGAATCGCCGCACCATCTACACCTACTTTGCCAACTGCGACGAAGTCTACAGCGCCATCTTGGAATATGAGCTCACCCACCTCCTTCAGCGTGTGAAAGTGGTGATGGAGAGCAAACTGTCGCCCGACAAGAAACTCGAAGAATTTTTCTATACCCACATGGCAGCCGTCAAAGAGGCCGTGACCCACAACAACTCGCTGAAAAACGAATTCCGTCGCAACCTCTCTGCCGTAGAGCGTGCCCGTCAGACCATCGACATACAGGAGATTCGCATGCTGCGCAACCTCCTCAGCGAAGGTAAGGCACAAGGCATCTTCAATATCAACAGTCCGCAGTGGTCGGCCGTCCTCCTTTTCTATGCCCTCAAAGGGTTGGAGGCGCCCTATCTCAACAACCCCATCGGCAACTACTTCAGCAACAACCGCAGCATTGCCGTCAGCATCATACTCAACGGAGTGCTGACCGACGAATACCGCACCAAATAACAACCCTATGACACGCAAACAACTCAAAGATATCCGACGCGAAGCCGTCCTCCTGCTCGCCTATCCGTTCTTCCTCCTCCTGCTCCTCTTTCTGCAGCTCTACCCCAAGAAACTGCGTCCCCGTATGGCGCGCCGACTCGGTCGTCTGGCCTACCGTTGTGGAAAACATGCCCGCAAGCATACCCTCAGCAACCTCCGCCTTGCCTACGGCAACGAGAAGAGCGAAGAAGAGATACAACAGATGGGTCAAGAGGTGTTTGAGGAAGTTGCCGTCAGCGTCACCGACTTCTTTGCCACCGTCTTCATCCGCGACAAAGAGCGCTACTTCAAGATGGTGAAAGTTGAGGGCTTGGAACATCTCCAGAAAGCCTACGACCGCGGCAAAGGCGTCCTCTGCCTCATCCCCCACCTCAGCATCTGGGAACTCTCTGCCGTCACGCCGCCGATGCTCGGATTCCGCACCTCGGCAGTGAGCAAACCCATCAAAGGCATGCTCTTCCAGCGAACCATGGTTCGTTTCCGTGCCAAACGCGGCATGCGCAACTACGAGCGCGACCACAGCTATCAGAAGATTCTCGACTCGCTTCACGACGGCGAGTGCATGATCATGATGATAGACCAAGACACCAAGGTGAAAGGTGCCTTCGTCGACTTCTTCGGACATCAGGCCTACACCCCGCTCGGCTGTGCCCGCGTGGCTGCCGACACCGGCTGTGCCGTGGTGCCGATGGCCACCATACGCACCGGCGACGGACAATATACCTTTAAGATAGAACCCGAATTGCCACTTATCAACACTGGCAATCTGGAGCAAGACCTCGTGGCCAACACCCAAGCCGAGACCTCTGCCATGGAGCGTTTCGTTCGTCAGTATCCAACGCAATGGGTCTGGATGCACCGCCGTTGGAAAACCACGCCGGAGAGTCTTGCCAAATTCCTTGAAGCCAAACGTCAAGCTAAGCAACAATGAAAAAGATAGGTCTCATCAGCGACACACACGCCTTTCTGGAACCCAAAATCTTCGAGCGCTTTGCCGAGTGCGACGAGATTTGGCACGCCGGCGACCTCGGCTGTCTCTCGGTGGCCGACAACCTCGCCGCCTTCAAGCCGCTACGCGCCGTGCATGGCAACATCGACGGCTACGACGTCCGTCTTGCCTACCCCAAGTTCCAGCAGTTTGAGTGCGAAGGCGTCAAAGTGCTGATGACCCATATCGGCGGTTTCCCAGGTCGCTACGACCGCGAAGCCTACCGTCATATCATGGCCTACAAACCCCAACTCTTTGTCTGCGGTCACTCCCATATCCTCCGCGTGATGTACGACAAGAGTCTCGACTGCCTCTGCGTCAACCCTGGCGCCATCGGTCACTATGGGGCTCAAGCCGTTCGCACCATGCTACGCTTCGAGATTGACGGTCACGACATCAGAAATATGGAAATAATAGAACTGTCGAAACAATAGAGAACTATGAAAACTTTTAGAAGATACGCCCTGATGCTCCTACTGCTTTGTGTGGCCCTTGTTGCCAAGGCAGAAGACATCATCGTCATCGGTCAGGTAGTCAGCGCCGACGACATGCGTCCGTTAGAAAACGTTCAAATCTGGTTTCACAAAAACAGCAAGATAGGCACCATCACCAACAACGAAGGCTACTTCATACTCCGTGCTCCCGACAAGCAGGACGCCATCGTAGTCTCCATGGTGGGCTATCGTCGCATGACGGTGAAACTCGACCAGACCAAGCGCGACCAGGTGGTCAACGTAGCGCTGGAAGAGAAAGTCGGCATGCTCTCCGAACTCACCATCTCTCCGGGCGGCGACCCCGCTGGCGACTTCATGAAAGAAGTGCGTAAGCATAAAGAGGAAAACAACTACCGCGACTTCACCAACCTCTCTTACGTGCAGACCACCCAAAACAAATTCTACCTCACCAACTTGAAGCAGAAGATGTTTCAACGCAAACTCTTCCGCGAACTGCAAGAAGGCACCCTCACCAATGCCGACTCCACCTCTATGCTCCCCATGCACTACAGTCTGCAGACCGAAGCCATCGTGCGCGAGAACGGCAAAGAGCGCAGCGACATGAGAAGTCAGGAGCAGTACACCACCTCGCTGATGAGCACCCAGTACATCGAGGCAGTCATGCAGTCGCTCACCTCCGAAGTGAACTTCTACGACAACAACATACCGTTGATGGG
>CALEJM010000089.1 GCA_937898265.1 uncultured Porphyromonadaceae bacterium | reverse complement strand
TCGTCGGCACCGCGCGCCCAGATTCTGCCGTCTTTGACAACGGGTTCAAATGGGTCGGTATGCCAGAGTTCCAGAGGTTCGGCTGGCATCACGTCGTAGTGGGCATAAACCAATACGGTTGGTTTGGATGGGTCAACGAGTTTCTCGCCATACACCACAGGATTACCTGTTGTAGGCATCACCTCTCCTTTGTCGGCACCTGCAGCCAACAGGAGTTCTACCCAACGCTCGGCACATTTCACCATGTCGGCTTTATGCTCAGGCAGCGGACTGATACTTTGGATACGAATCAAGGAAAAGAGTTCCTCGAGGAAGCGAGGCTCGTTGGCCTCAATATAATTGCGAATTTCCATAATTGCTCAAAAAAATTTTTTATTGATTGGCAAAGATACGATTTTTCCCGCATCTCTGCTCTATTGTTTACGTTTTAGATTGTCCATTTCAGCTGACTGAAATGTTTTTTGCCCTTTAGGTAATAGGCCAGCAGTATCGACGACGGCAGCAAGCCTTTGGGTTGACGTTCTGTGGTCAGTGCTTTGTTTTGTTGGCGTTTGTCCTTAAACGACTGTTTCATTTTCCAGAAATCACGGCGTGCCTTGAACACTGCTTTACTGTTCTCACGCTTGCCTTGAACAAGCATCTGCAATGCTGCCACGTAGTCCAACGCCATGCGAACCACGAAACGGAGTCGGTAGTGCTCAAACTGATTTTTGTAGATCATCAGCATATTGTTTCTGAAGTTCAGATAGGTTTTTCTCGGACTCTCAGCGGCCAGTGTTCCTCCGCCAACATGATAGACCTTGCTCTCTGGAATGCAGACGATGGAGTGACCGCGTGCTTTCAATCGCCAGCACATGTCAATCTCTTCCATGTGGGCAAAGAATTCGCCGTCCAAGCCACCAATCTCGTGATAGCGTTGACTCCGTATCATCAGGCAGGCACCTGTTGCCCAGAACACTTCCTGAACGGAATCGTACTGTGCGAGGTCTTGTTCCACGGTTCCGAAGATGCGGCCACGACAGAACGGATAGCCCAGCGAGTCGAGATAGCCGCCACAAGCGCCAGCGTATTCAAAGGAGTCGCGCTGATGGAATGCCAACAGTTTTGGCTGACAGGCTGCCGTCTCAGGATGCGCATCCATATAGGCTACCAAAGGGTTCAGCCACCCTGCCGTCACTTCAACATCGGAGTTCAGCAGTATATAATACTCTGCTTCCACTTGTTTCAGCGCTTGATTATATCCCTCGGCAAAACCATAGTTCTCTTTGAATTCTATGAGTCGCACCGATGGCATCTCATTTTTCATGAATGGTATCGAGCCATCTGTTGAGCCGTTATCGGCAACGATGACTTCCCCTTCGGGCGAATTGGCTACCACACCAGGCAACAATTCACGAAGGAATTTCTCTCCATTGAAATTCAAGATGACGACTGCTACTTTTGTCATGATGAGTATTTAGTATCTGTTATTTTCGATGTTCTGAAATCTGTTTGTCGCTATGTTTCCAACGGCGGTGCGACCACAACCACAGCTCCGGACTCTCCACGATGTTCTGTTCCAGTTTTCGGGCATATTGTTCGGTCAAAGCATAAGGCTCTGCTGCCGATGGGTTGTCGCTCAGCAATTCTACGTTATAGACATAGTGTCCCAATTTCGGACGTTGGATGTCGACATAGATCACGCGACTGTTCTGTTTGCGTGAGATTTCTTCCCAACCGGTCACAAATGGTGTGCGCTGATTGAGAAACTGAGTGAAGTAGTGCAGACTGCTCAGCGAGGGTGATTGGTCGGCAATGAATGCCAGAATCACGGGTTGGTTCTTCTTTTTGTAATCCACCAATGCCCTCAGGACTTTTTGCTTCGGTATGCAATGAACGCCGAAGCGGCTTCGCATGTCATAATAGAGTTGGTCGAAGAACTGGTTGGAGAGCGGTTTGTAGAGTGTAGCCACGGCATCTTGCTCTCTCAAGAACAGCGGCGTGGTGCATATCCACTCCCAGTTGCCGAAATGTCCGAACAGCGCCGTCACGTTTCTACCTTGGTCAAAAGCTTCGGTAATCAGCTCCATGTTTTTATATTCCACATGGGCCTTTACTTCGGCTTTCTTGGCGGTCAGCATCCAGATGGTTTCCACCGCACACGAGGCTAAGTTCAGATAGAACTTCCGCTCAACAACACGAATCTGCCGGAGACTGTATTCCGGAAATGAGTTCCGAAGATTCTGTCGAACCACTTTCCTACGATAGCGAACGACATATTGCGCCAGAAAGGCTAAAACGTGGGCAAAAAAATAATGAACCCTCAGCGGAAGCCTTGACAAGGTTCGTAGCAAAGGGTTCAATATCTTATAAACCATTAAGTTCAGTCTTTTATTCTACAAACGACCAAACAAGTGTTTGACTTTTTACTCTTCTTCTGCGTAGATACCGATTTCCAAGCCATAGCCAAACTCACCGTCAAGGATGGCTGCAACGTCTTCTTCAGAGAGGTTGAAGTCTTTGTCTTGCTTAACGGCTGCCATGATGTATTGGAGCATATCGTCTTCTGGAACTTCTGCTTCTTCAACAACTTCTTCTTTGTCGTCGTAGAAGTTTTGTTCGTCGTAGTAATCGTTGATCAGGTCAAGCACATACTGAATATCGTCCTCGGTGATTCGAGCGCGCTCCTCTTCTGTAAGATGTTCTAAAATGAATTTGATAGCCTCTGTATCATCAAATTCGATGAGGTCTTTTTCTTGTGCCATAGTTGTAACTTTTTATTGTTTTTAATAGGGTACAAAGATACTCCTTTTTTCCGATTTTTTGATACAAAACGCGTAATTTTGCCATCTATTTTTACGATTGGATAATGCAAGGAGTTTCTCAGACAAAAGGACACTTGGCAGGTCTGACCGCCTATTCGATATTCGGTTTCAATATCGTGATATGCAAACAGATAGCCGCTGCCGCTCTACTCTCCCCGATGGCACTATTCGCCATTCGGGCGGTTGGAGCTACGGTGCTGTTTTGGTTGGCGAGTTGTTTTTTGCCGAAAGAAAAGGTTGAAAAAGGCGACTTTTGGAAGATTTTCGTGGCGTCTTTGCTCGGACTTTTCATCCCCCAAGTCACTTTTCTTGTGGCTATCGGCATGACTACCTCGCTGGACGCTTCTATCCTCTCGTCGCTCTCACCAATCTTCACGATGCTACTCGCAACGGTGGTTCTACACGAACCGCTGACGGGCAAAAAGTTCATCGGCGTGGCATTGAGTTTCGTCGGCGTTATCTTCCTGCTTTACAACAGCGTTCGGCTGACCGAAGGGGCTGCCGTCACAACGCCATTGGGCATCGCACTGCTGCTACTCAACAGTCTTTCGTTCTCCTCCTATCTTGGCATCTTCCGTCCGCTGATTTCAAAATACAGCGTGACTACTTTCATGAAGTGGATGTTCCTCTTTTCTATGTTTATCGCACTCCCATTTGGTGGCTACGAGGCATTCACTTTCAACTACTTTGCGGCGCCGACTGACTTTCTTCTCAGCATCGGCTTCCTGATTCTCTGCGCCACATTCATCAGCTATTTCTTGATTCCGGTAGCGCAACAGAATCTACGTCCAACCATCGTCAGTCTCTACTCCTACGTCCAACCTATCATAGCCTGCGTCCTAACCATATATTATGGTATGGACTCATTCAACTGGCCAAAAGCCATTGCCATCACCACGATTTTCGTCGGTGTCATACTAGTCAACAAGAGCAAAGCAGCTGCCAATTCCAAATAACAGCTAACAGACAGTCATCCGCCTGCATGAGCAATTCAACTAGGTGATGAGGTGTTCGAAGCGTTCGAAGGGGCATTTCAATGAGCAATGAGTAATTAGTAATTAGTAATTGGTAATGTAAACGGCTTCCGCTTTCTACTCCCTTCGCCCTTTAACGGGAGAGGGGCAAGGGGGAGAGGGTCTGCAGTTCTTGTTTTCTGCGAAGCGTTTTCTGTTGATAATTTTGGCGATGAAGCGATAGGGAGAAAAGAAAATTTTTCTACTCCAATTTCTATAATAG
>CALEJM010000088.1 GCA_937898265.1 uncultured Porphyromonadaceae bacterium | reverse complement strand
GACGTTCGGTCAACTGTTTGCTGTCGTTCAGCAACGGACAATCGAAGTCCTTGGGCAAGATGACGGCAGCAGCCACAACAGGACCTGCAAGGCATCCCCTACCCGCCTCGTCGCAGCCCGCCTCGATGCAGTCTGGCTGGAAATAAGGTAATAGTGCGTTCTTCTTCATCGGTTTGTCTGGTAAAGAAAAAGGCGCCACAGAAGCAGCGCCTTATGTCGATATAGAGAAAGTATTATTTCTTGTTAACCAACATGGTTACAACGTCTTTACCAGTCTCTTTCACGCTGATTACATAGTAACCGTTAGCCAATGATGAGAGGTTGATAGAAACGGTGCTGACGCCTTGTGGACGGATGTTTTGAATCATGCGACCGTTCATGTCGTAGACCATGATTTCTTCGTTACCGTTCAAGCCAGTCACGTTGGCCATGTCTGCTGTTGGGTTTGGATAGAGAACGATATCAGCTGTGGTTGTCTCAACGCCTGTCTGAGTACCAGTAGCACCAGCAAGGATTGGGGTGTTAGCTGTTGATTCGTAATAGATCTCGTGCCAAGTAGCTGAGGTGATACCACCAGCTTGAGCCATTGTTACGCGAGCCCAACCGTAGTTGGTGTTGTTGATACGGAAACCGAAATAGAGGTCGGTGTTGAATGGGAGGTAAGCACCAGCCACCCAGCTGAGAAGACTTGCATCACCTTGACCAATCCAGTTGCCGTTGGCACCGATTGAAGTGTTCAGAGCAAGGTTTTTAGGGTTGTCCCAGCCGTCGTTCTCTGAACCGTTAGCCCAGATATTGTGGCCGTTTGACCATTGATTGTCATAAACAACATAGCAGTTAGGAGCATCGTTGCCATCGTCGTCATAACCTGGCATGATTTCGAAGTCCTCAACGCCGTCACCGTTGAAATCCAATGAGAGACGGGTCTCGCCGTAGACTGTTTTTGTGGTGATAGAACCACGAACAACGGCAGCATTGATACATACTGTAGCCATAGCCAACAGCATAAAAAGGGTAATTGTTTTTTTCATAAGCTATTTGATTTAATTGATTTACAAAGTTTATTCCGAATAGATAATCTTGACGAGCACCTTGCCCACCACGCCTAAGGTCTCGGGCGAGATGTTTTGCATATCGTCGTTGAGGGTGTGCCAATAGTGTGCAAATCCCGTCTCACTTTGAGGCGAGAATTGGATGATATCCGCCATTGGGATTCTTGCCATACGATTGACATAGAGATGATCGTCGGTCACTGCTCCACCCTTCTCGTTGAGAAAACGGTTGGAGAAGCCGAGGTCGGCAGCCGCCTTGACAATCTTATCTACTACGCCTGCAGCAAAATAGTCGGAAATCTGCTCACGATAGAACACCGCATTCGGAGCGCCCACCATATCAAGCAGAATGCCGAAATTTGCCTTATAACCAGGGCGATGGAGATGTTTTGCCCAATATTGAGAGCCCAAACACCATGAGTCTTCGCTGTTGCCGTTGAAGGTCTCGGGAGCGCCCCAGTCTTCGAGGTCAAAGCAGATGAGATCCACACCAACGGTAGGCATCTGAAGGCTGAACAATCGTGCCAGCTCCATCATCACGCCCACACCGCTGGCACCGTCGTTGGCACCTAAGATAGGTTTTTCGCGATTAGCCTCCACGGGGTCGTGGTCTGCCATCGGACGACTGTCCCAATGTGAGCAGATGATGATACGTTTCTCGGCGTCAGGGTTGAATGAGGCAATGACGTTATACAACGGCATCTCTTTGCCGTTATACAGCGTAGCTTTGCCCTCTTGCACAACCACTTGCGCACCCCATTGCTCAAAGCTATTCTTCAGATAGTCCAGACAAGCTTTATGTGCCTCAGTGCCAGGCACGCGTGGACCCAAGCCCACCTGCATGTCAACATAGAGGTAGGCGGAGTCGCCGCTGAACTCTGGCATATTCACTGCCGTCGGGGTCTCCTCCGTGGGTTGTTGTTGTCTTGCCTCCTTATTGCCACAGGCCACACAGAGCATCATGGCAAGCGGGAGCATCCACTTGGAAAGGTTCATTCCGTCAGTTGTTTAGAGTTCAAAGTCCATGGCAATGCTCTTTTCTGCCACGGCGTGCATGTGTTTCTTCACCACATTGCAGTGGTAAGGGTCTTGCTGATATTCGTTGAGGGCATCCCAGCTCTCCACGGTTACTTCCAGCATCACGTCGAACGAACGGTCGGAGTGCAGCTGGTCGAGGTTCACATTGATAGCCTTCACGGTAGGCACCTTGCCATCCATAGAGAGGAGGATGTGACGAGCCTCTTCGCAGTTGGTCAAGCTATTGTCTTTCAGCTTGAAGCAGATGATATGTTTTACCATAGTCTTAGCGTATTTCGGTCTTGGCGTCTTCCTCAGAATACCATGAGGCATAGAACGCATAGTTGTGAGCAATCTTCTGGTTGATCTCTTTGGCCTGCTCTGGCGAAACCTCTTTCACCTGTTTGGCTGGAACGCCTGCCCAGATGGTGTTAGGTGGAACAACGGTGTTGCTCAACACCAAGGCATTGGCAGCGATGATGGCACCTTCGCCAATGACGGCATTGTCGAGGATGGTAGAGCCCATGCCCAGCAAAGCATAGTCCTTGACGGTAGCACCGTGGATGGTAACGTTGTGACCCACCGACACATAGTCGCCGATATGGATCTGCGATTTCTCATAAAGGGTATGGAGCACGGCGCCATCTTGAATGTTCACGTGGTTGCCGATGCGGATAGAGTTCACGTCGCCACGAAGCACGGCATTGAACCAGATGCTGCAACCTTCGCCCATCTCGGTGTCGCCGATGATGGTTGCATTGTCTGCCAAGAAGCAGTTTTTACCTATTTTTGGAGTATATCCTCTTACTGATTTGATTAAAGCCATTGTTGTATATATATTATATATTGTATCGAAAATTTATTAGCAGAGTGAGCAGTTGTTGCATTTGATACCTTCGCCACGCAGACGTTTCTCCGTCATCATGCGGAGACGGTCGCGCAGAGGTTCAACCGTTATCTTGTCGATCACGTCGGCCACGAACGCCAGCATCAGCAGCATCCTTGCCTCATCTTTGCCGATGCCGCGTGCCTGCATATAGAACAGTGCGGTCTCGTCGAGCTGACCGGTGGTAGCACCGTGTCCGCATTTCACATCGTCGGCATAGATTTCCAGCTGTGGTTTGGCGTGCATCTTGGCGGTGTTGGTCAGACAGAGGTTACGGTTGGTCTGATAAGCCTCGGTCTGCTTGGTGCCGTCGCCCACGATGATGCGACCTGAGAACGCGCCCTCAGCCTCTTCGTCGAGGATATATTTGAACAGCTCCTTGCAGTTGCAATAGGAGGCGTTGTGGTTGATTTCGGTGTAGTTCTCTGTCTTCTGCTGACGGTCGTTGAGCACCATGCCGCCCAGCCAGAGGTTGGCGTGTTCGCCATCGAGGTCTACGACGGTGTGACGGTGGGTGATGCCGTTGCTCAGGGTCAGTTGGTTCAGCAGCATCTCGCTACCCTCCGACTGAGTGACGAAGAGTTGGCTGTGACTGATGGGGGTCTCCGAGGTGCTCTCCAGTTCGTAGAGTTCCAAGCGGGCATTACGACCCACCACCACTTCGGTGACTGTGTCATGGAACACCTTGGAGCCTCTGCGGTTATGGTCGCACAGGAGGAGTTTGGCTTGGGCATTATCCTCCACGTAGATGAGGTTGTGGGCCACGGTCATCAACTCGATGGTGGCGTCCAGCATACGCACAATCTGCAGCGGTTGTTCCAAGCAGGCGTTCTTCTTCACCAGCACGAAGAAGCCGTTCTGTGCCAACATGTTGTTGAAATGGGTCATTGCGTCGGCATGCTTTGAGGCGAGACTGTTGAAGGCACTCTCCACCTCCTCGGGATAGCGTTCGCACGCCTCCTTTAAGGAGCAAACCACGACCCCTTCGGGCAGCGCATCGGAGATGGCGCGCATCTGGTCGTTGACCATGGCTACTACCACGCTGTTGATGCCAGGCACCGAGCAGTGAAACAGTTCCTTGTCG
>CALEJM010000087.1 GCA_937898265.1 uncultured Porphyromonadaceae bacterium | reverse complement strand
AAACGGGCGTCGGAACTCCGAGCCGTGGCAGCGCGCAAAGTGCTTGATTTGCATAAACTCGGTGCGATGATTGCGTTGCTGCTGTTCCTCTATCTGCTCGTTCCGGCTTTATATCATTTCTATAGCCAACTCAACCCGGTACTCAGCTTCGTGGCATCGGTCAACGACCCCAACTCATGGGGCTATCCGTTCTACCCGACCATCATGTGCCTCCTCTCCATCGGAGTGATGATATTCGGCTACTACAAGACCCGTGAACCGTTCAACGAGCGTCTCTATCTGCGTGCCACCCGCTTCACGCTGATGGGCATCGGTTGGGGATTCCTCTGGAATGTGCTCATTACGGGAGTCATGCTGTTGGTACTGATGTTGCTCAACGCCCTCGGCCTCTGCTGGGTCGTCAACCTCGTCTCGGCGCTCGTCTTCGCCCTCTTTGCCTGTGTGGTGTTGGTGGTCGTATTGGCCATCAAACTTGTAGTCTCTCTCTTCCAATGGTTGTGGGGATTGATTTTCTAACGTAACACTATATTCTATGGATAACGAATTGCTAAAACAGATGATTCTCAATAAAGAGGTCAAGGACGCAGACCTCTCCAACCAGGTGTTGGACGGCATCGACTTCTCTGGCTGTACCCTCGAGCGGGTGAACTTCAAGAAGGCTGAGTTGCGTGGCTGTCGTTTCCGTGGCGCTACGCTCCGTTGGTGTGACCTCCGCTATGTCACCATCGAACACGGCACTTTTGAAGACGCCACGATAGACTTCTGCGACCTCTATCGTGCCATGGTGGACGGCATCGTCATCTTCAACGGCTGCCAAATCAGCAACAGCAGTCTCAACAAGACCTACTTCGGCGACTCTGCCTTGCCCAAGCGCAACAACCTTGTAGATGGCAAACTGCTGCAGCAAGACTATAAAGCCTACGAGACGTTTCTCACCCAGTGGCATACGATGGGCACGGGAGAACGCCTCAATGACGTGGGCAAACAATCTGATTGGAGTCCGAAGGAGGCGCTGGCCACCCGTTGGGCAGATGCTGAGACTATCTTCAAGAACTTCAGTGCCCAATGGACTGGCAGAGGCTACATCGCAGATGGCAACTGGGGTTACGTTCAGGGACGTCGCATGGAGCGCAATCGTATGGCAGCTGAGATGACGCAGCATATCGGTTGTGGCAAGAAACTGAAACAGTGTTGGAAACTCCTGACCAACGTCCTCTCCGACCTCTTCTTCGGTTACGGCGAGAGCATGACGAAGATGATCATTACCTACGTCGTTGTCGTCTTCCTCTTTGCTTGGGGCTTCTCCAACGAGGTGTCACTCCTTGAGTATGGTCAGGCCCTTAGCGTCAGTCTCAAGAATATGGCTGGTATGGACTCCGACATACTACGCGATGTCAGCCCTTTCGTTGATATGCTCAACGTGGTGCAGACCACTGTCGGCATCATCCTCACAGGTATCTTTGGCTTTATCCTCGGCAATAAGATTCGTAACCAATAACTGCAGTTGCCTGCTTCAAATAAAAAGAGTTGAACCCGTCGTTGGATTCAACTCTTTTTTATTTGATAAATGTGTCTATTAGTCGTTGAGCCATTTGATGGCCTCGCCTTTCACGAGCCATGAGATGCCGAAGAAGGAGAGGAGGATGATTTCGACAATCATGACCAAGTAGCCTGGTCCGTGGAGGAGTTTGCAGGCTGCGAAGATGATTTCG
Organism: uncultured Porphyromonadaceae bacterium; assembly: GCA_937898265.1. GTDB lineage: Bacteria > Bacteroidota > Bacteroidia > Bacteroidales > Paludibacteraceae > HGM05398. The sequence goes on along the minus strand of CALEJM010000087.1, from coordinate 5,100 downwards.
ACGGCCAGCATGCCCCATCCGCACACCTTATAGATGTTGTTGCGAATCTTCTTCTTGGCGGTCATCTCCCCGCTGCCGGTCTTGGTGAAGAGGAAGGCGCTGTTGTAGGCCAGGAGGAGGAAGAAGATGGCGGCACTGACGCCGTGGATGATGTTGGAGACGGCCATCGGAATCTGAAAGAATCCAACTTCGGCATCCACAGGAAGCCAGTTCACCTTACAGGGGAAGAGGACGATGCAGAGTCCGAAGAAACCGCTGAGTGAGGTGATCCAGTTGTCGAGTTTGTCGTAGCCGACATAGGTGAGCAGCACGAGGCTGGCAGGCACCAATACGCCTACAAGAGCAGGCGACTGATAGTAGGTTGCTGAGATGCTCCACCACCACTGGTCGCTTGGGTGTGGAAACAAGCCGGCGGAGAGGAGTGCCAGCCACGGGAGAGCGACTCCGAGTCCACCGCAGAGGTTGCGGATGCGGAGATACATCTTCTTTTCTTTTGTCTGTTCCATAGTTTTTGTTTGTGGAAATTAACTATAAATTTCGTTGTTTTTGTTCTTTGAGAAATCGCTTCAACAAGAAGGCGAGGAAGTGGGGAAAGGTGTAGAACTGACCGTTGAAACCGATGTTGCCCAAACAGAATTTGATGCCGTATTTGATGTCGGGATAAGTTTGTTTGTTGTTGTTTGTCAGTCTGTTGAGTGAGGCTGTTGCGTTGTTTGTTGCCTTTACTTCAACGGGTATCAACGAGTTGGCGTCTCTTACAAAAAAGTCCATCTCCAGAGCAGGAGATTCCTTTTTATAGAAGTAGAGGTCGTAGCCTTGTTTGGTCAACATCTCGGCAATGATATTTTCATAGATTGCCCCTTTGTAGGTGCCGAGGTTTTGGTTGGTGCGAAGGTCTTCTTGAACCTCTTCGTCAAGCGATGCAATGAGCAATCCGGTGTCTTTGTAGTAGAGTTTGTAGTTCTTGGGATCGTAGTTACCTTTCAGAGGTAGTTCTATGTTGCTGAGGCAGTAGCATACGTTGATGATGCCTGCGTTGGCAAGCCACTCAACAGCACCGATATACTCCCGATTTCTTGCGCCTGAGGCTATCTTGGTCACTTGAAACTTCTTGTTTTCTTTGCCCAAGAAGGTAGAGATGTGTCTGTAGACTGTCAACACCTTGCCTTTCTCCAAACCGTTGGCATATTTTGTGATGTCTTCCTCATAGTCAAGGTGCAGTTGCTTCTGGTTATTAAGTACCCCAGTGAAATTACCGTTTGTTACGAAGCGCTTGACCACCTCTGGCATTCCGCCAACAACCATATATTCGCGAAAAGCTAATGTCATGGCATCGTAGATGCTTGTTGGCAGTGGGGTAACATTCTGCATATGACGATACAACTCCTCAATCAGCGGCTCGTCGTAGCCCTTGGCCCAAAGAAATTCTTCGAAGTCCATGGAGTGCATCTCGAAGTCTTCTTTGTAGCCTACGCTGTTTGATTCTATCTGCTTGTAGTTGATGCCCATCATCGAGCCAGAGCAGATGACGTCGTATTGCCCATCCTCTTTGAAGGACTTCAGACTTGTTGCGCAATCAGGCAAATCTTGCAGTTCATCAAAAAATATCAGCGTTTTGTTGGGCTCAAACTTCTTTGTTGGGTCAATAAACGTGATGTTTTTGATGATGCTGTCTACCTCATAGCCGTTGTCGAAGATACTATGAAACTGTTTTTGTAGCGCAAAATTTATCTCTACAACATATTTGTAGTTCTTCTTTGCGAATTGTCGTATGGACGCAGTTTTGCCGACCTGACGTGCACCTTTTACGATAAGTGGCTTTCTATCAGGATTGTTCTTCCAATCGAGAAGTTCTTTTTCTATCTTTCTTCGAAGCATATATCACATTTTTCGGTGCAAAAGTAGCAAAAAAATCACATTTTCCGGGTGTTTTTGGGCTAAAAAATCACATTTTCCGGCACTATTTTGAGGCGTAAAATCACATTTTCGGCGTTACTCCCGAACCGATTCGCCATAATAGCGGTAGTATTTCACGTGAGTATATTGTGTTCTGGCAACTCGGAGCCACATGATTGGCTTGATGGGCATATAGTGGAAGAAGATGCCGAAACCGATGGTGTTGGCACATAGCGGACCGAGGATGGAATTCATCGTATAGACGCCGGCGTGTGGGGCGCGACCCGTGTCGGTCACGAAGAGCATCAGATCACCGGGAACGGCTTCGTCGGCGCTCACCTCGCGGAATTTCCAGCGGTCGGGGTGTGCCTTGAGGCTGTTGCAGTTGCCGGCGCGGTGGCGGTAGTTGTAGCACGAAGAGGCGGTGTTGATGCACACCAGCGGCTTGAAACTGCTATGCGTGAAGTCTTTGCGGTCGGCAGCAGAGAGATCGACGCAGTAGGTGAGGTCGTAGTTCGGTGCCTTGCATTCGAGGGCTCGACGGGCATACTCCCATTGTGGAGAGCGGGTGGCTTGCCAGTAGAAACCCAACTGAATCAGCACCATCAGCAGTACGAAACCACCAACCCATTTCCAAAATCTCTTCATAAAATATCGGTCTGTTTAGTCGTGTCGTTGAACCAAGGCGGCAGTATCTTGGGCAATCATCCACTCCTCGTCGGTTGGAATCACAGCCATAATAACCTTTGAATCAGGTGTAGAGAACACCGACTCCTCGCCGCATATCTGAGCTTTTTCGCGGTCGTAAGCCACGCCGAGATAGGCGAGGTGGTCGGCCACATAGGTGCGCGTAACCACTTGGTTTTCGCCCACACCGCCCGTGAATACGATGGCATCGACGCCGCCCATGGCAGCTGCATAGGCGCCAATCTGCTTGAGGATGCGGTAGTTGTACATCTCCATCGTCAGCGTGGCGCGTTCGTTGCCGTTGGCCACAGCCTCACGGATGGTGCGCATATCGCTTGAGAGCTCGGAGATGCCCATCACGCCACTCTGCTTGTTGACCACGTTGGAGAGTGCGTCTGCCCCCATCTGCTCCTTCTGCATCAGGTAGACCAAGGCGCCAGCGTCGACGTCGCCGCAGCGTGTGCCCATCATCAGACCCTCCGTTGGGGTGAGACCCATCGACGTGTCGACGCATTTGCCGTTGACGATGGCGGCGATGGACGAGCCGTTGCCGATGTGGCAGGTGATGAGGCGTGAGTTGTTGACGTTGAGGCCTAAAACCTCGATAGCACGCTGTGATACAAAGCGGTGGCTCGTGCCGTGGAAGCCATAGCGACGCACGCCATATTGTTCGTAGTAGCGGTAAGGCAAGGCATAGAGATAGGCGCTGGCTGGCATCGTCTGGTGGAATGCCGTGTCGAAAACAGCCACCTGAGGCACCTCGGGAAGTTTCTCCGTGATGGCAGCAATACCCTTGAGGTTGGCGGGGTTATGGAGCGGGGCGAGGTCGGCGCACTCACGAATCGACGCCAGTACCTCGGGTGTCACCACGGCGCTCTCTTGGAAACGCTCACCGCCATGCACCACGCGGTGTCCCACGGCGTCAATCTCGTTCAACGACTGCAGACAGCCTAACTCTGGGTCGGTCAACACGTTGAGAACGGCTGCGATACCCTCCGTATGTGTCGGCATCGGCAGCATCAACTCGTGCTTAGAGCCGTCGGGGCGTTTATGCTTGAGGAACGAACCCTCAAGACCGATTTTCTCCACGCCGCCAGAGGCCAACGTCAGCTCCGCCTTGAGGTCGTAGAGCTTGTATTTGATGGACGAACTGCCACAGTTCAAAACCAAAATCTTCATAACGTCTAAAATATAAATTATTCGTTTGCAAAGATAATCTTTTTACCCCTATCTTGCAAACGCTCCGACCGTCCGATTTCGTTGATAAAAAACGTGGAAATCGTCTGGCTATTCTGCAGACGCTGATAGAGTCGTGAAATTTAGTGGGTTAAGATGATGAATGGAGATTTTTGAATAGAAAATCGTGTTGGCAACCGCCGAAAAAAATGTTCTGAGGGTAGAAAAATCGAGCTTGTGTCAAGTTGTGGTACAAGCGTAAGGTAATTTTGCCGGCGAAAACAATTACAAAACTCATCACTCAAAATCCTTATGATGCATTTCTCTTTCAATAGTTTGCGCTCCGTGCCGACCGGCTACGTTGCTTTGCCGTTCTTCTCGTCGGGGGTGAGCGCCGGTTTTCCTCAAGAGACCCCCTCCCTGCCGGAGGAGTTTATCAACGTGCCGTCGTCGCTGGTGGAGCACCCCGAGTCGACGTTCGTCGTCGTGGTCTGCGGCGACTCGATGGTGGGTGCGGGACTCGACTGCGGCGACCACATCCTTGTCGACACCTCGCGCCTCCCCGAGAACGGCGACGTCGTGGCTGCCACCGTCAACGGCGAGCAGCTCGTCAAATACTTCGAGCGGAGCCGCTCGGGCGTCGTCACGCTTATCCCCGCCAACCCCCGTTATGCCCCCTTGGAAATCGCCGAAAACGACCATTTCATCGTGCAAGGCGTGGTTGTTCAGGTCGTGAAACAGGTGCGTCGACAGCGGTCGGTGCTCCGTCCGTTGGGGAGCGACATCGTGCGGCTGCCGTTGCAGAAGCGGGAGAGCAGGGTGGCGCCCTTTGCGAGCCTCGTGGTCAACGCCCTCCACACCGACCCGCTCTTAGCTATCCTTCACCGTCTTTTGTCCGATAAAAAGGGGAAAAAGGCGGGCTTAGTCATCCTTGCAGCCATCGAGATGAACCTCCTTGAGCGTCCCACCTTCCGACAGCTGAAAGACGAATTTCCCACCATCGGCTGCAAGTCGTCGTTCTCCGGATCGCTCGACCGCCGATACTTCTCGCCTATCGAGCTGACGCAGAAAGAGAACTACAAAAAGCAGATAGCCGAAGCACTCGGCCTTTGAACGGCGTTTCGCTATTTCAATAAAGAGTTGTATATTTGTTGCCCAAACCCACTTATCCAACTATGAAGTTTACCATCGGACTCAAAATCCTCCCCTTCACGCCCGACTGTTGTCAAGTAGTCTACGTGGAGAATTATTACGACCAAGCTATCAATCAGGCGATTATTCAGAATGTCGACCAGATTGGTGCACATTTCCGTCGCCACGGCCTCGACTCCAGGCCAATCC
>CALEJM010000086.1 GCA_937898265.1 uncultured Porphyromonadaceae bacterium | reverse complement strand
CAAAACAAAAAATAAAAATGGCTTATCTTATCTTAGTGGTTGTCATCGCCATAGTTAGTTATGCGGTGCAAGCCTCTCTTCAAAGAAAATTCAGAAAGTATTCTCAGATGCCTCTGCAAAACGGTATGACCGGTGCGCAGGTGGCTCAGAAAATGCTCAACGACCATGGCATCTATGATGTAAAGATTCAGTGTGTAGGCGGCTCTCTTACCGATCACTACAATCCTGTGGACAAGACTTTGAACCTCAGTGAGACTGTCTATGGCGTCAACAGCGTTGCCGCTGCTGCCGTTGCTGCACACGAATGCGGTCACGCCGTTCAACATGCAACAGCTTATGCTTGGCTTCAACTGAGAACCAGTCTGGTGCCTGCCGTCAACTTCGCCTCACGCTCGATGAGTATCCTGTTTATCATTGGTCTGATTGCTTCTTCTATTTTCAATAGTCCAATGTTTATGGTTGTTTTCATCGGTCTCTACGCCATCACAACTCTGTTTGCGTTTGTGACACTTCCGGTGGAAATCAATGCCAGCCAAAGGGCTTTGAGATGGTTGGACGAGTCGGGCATCACCAACGTATACAACCATGAATATGCAACAAGTGCTTTGAAAGCTGCTGCTTATACTTATGTTGTAAACGCATTGGCTTCGTTGGCTACTCTACTTTATTATATCCTAATCTTCCTTGGCAGAAGAGACTAATTATTAAACTTCATTACGACTATGCTCTCAATCATCGTAGCGATTGCTAACCAAAATGTTATCGGTGGCAACAATACTCTACTTTGGCATATCTCTGCCGACCTCAAACGTTTCAAGGCGCTGACAACTGGTCATGCCGTGGTGATGGGTAGAAAGACTTACGAGTCGCTCCCTTTCAAACCGCTGAAAGGTCGTACCAATATCGTGATTTCACGCAACACAACGTTCGACGGCACAGTGGCTGCACGTAATGTGGACGAGGCTTTGGAGGCTGCGCGTCAAACTGGAGACAACGAGGTTTTCGTGATTGGTGGTGCAGAAATCTACAAGCAGATTCTCCCTTACGCCGATAAACTCTACATCACGAAGGTGATGCACGATTTTGATGGCGATGTCTTCTTCCCGGAAATCGGCAATGAATGGAAGGTGGAGGAAGAGAGTGAGGTGTTTCACGACGAGCAGTCAGGACTTGACTATCAGTTTGTCAACTACGTAAAGTAAACAGGTTCACATAAAAAAGTATCCTTGAGCTAAAAACTCAAGGATACTTTTTTTGTATAATAACGTGACTTAAACCAATTCACCGAGTAAGGTAGCAGCAGTTGCTGAGGTAACTTTCACACGAACAAAATCACCGATTTTCTTGCCTGATTTAGGGAAGATAACGACTTTATTCTGAGACGTACGACCATAGAAATCGTCGTGAGAGCGTTTGGAATAACCCTCAATCAGCACCTCAAATTCTTTGCCGATATCTTTCATGTTGGAGGCGTTGGAGAGTTCAAGTTGGGTGGCAATCAATTCGTTCAAACGACGAAGTTTTACTTCTTCTGGGACGTTATCTTCAAGGTGTTTTGATGCATAGGTACCAGGACGTTCCGAATATTTGAACGTAAAGGCAGAATCAAAAGCACACTCTTTCATCAGCGACAGTGTGAGTTGGTGGTCCTCCTCTGTCTCGTTATGAAAACCACAGAAGATGTCGGTGGAGATAGCAGCTTCTGGAAGGATTCGACGGATGGCTGCAATACGGTCAAGATACCACTCGCGTGTGTATTTTCGGTTCATCGCCTTCAGCACTTCATTACTACCACTTTGAACTGGAAGGTGAATCATCTTACAGAGGTTGTCGTGTGCGGCTATCACCTCAAGTGTCTTATCGCTCATATCTTTAGGATGTGAGGTGGTAAAACGGATGCGCATGTCAGGAACCGCTTCAGCGACTAAGGCAAGCAACTCTGGGAAACCACACTCTTCTTCGCCTTGAGCAAAGCGGTATGAGTTGACATTCTGACCAAGCAAGGTCACTTCCTTGTAGCCTTTCTGCTGAAGGTCACGGACTTCGTTCAAGATGCTTTGAACATCGCGACTGCGCTCACGACCACGTGTATATGGAACAATGCAATAGGTACAGAAGTTATTACATCCGCGCATGATAGAGACAAAACCTGAGATGCTTTTGCCAATACGTGCCGGGATGACGTCTCTATAAGTTTCTGTTGTGGAGAGGTTAACATTGATGGCTTTCTCACCGCGCTCAACAGCACCTACTAAGTTAGGGAGGTCAAGGTAACTGTCAGGACCAGCAACAAAATCGACGCCATGTTCATTGATCAATTCGTCTTGCATACGCTCAGCCATGCAACCGATGACACCTACAGCCATAGGGTGTTTTTTCTTGAGTGAGGCAAGGTATTGAAGTCGTCCAAGCACTTTCTGCTCAGCATTATCACGAACAGAACAAGTGTTGAGCAGAACAGCATCTGCCTCATTCAAATCCTCTGTCAGTTCGTAGCCATCGCTGGCAAGCACAGCTGCGACAACTTCGCTGTCAGCAACATTCATCTGACAGCCGTAGGTTTCTATATAAAGTTTCTTTGCCATTATCTGATAATAAAGGAATAAGCTTGTAAATCACTAAGAAAAACAAGCAGAAATACCAAGCACAAAATTACGATAAAATAGGAACATAAGCTCACGAAAACAGTCCTAAAATAATAGTTGAGAATTGGATTTCTGACTACTTATATAGAACTACACACAAATATAGCAATCTCACGCAAGTTAAGGATTGAGTTTGAGGCAATGCAGAAGCAATAAGAACATAAAAACAAAGATGACAAATAGAAGAAAATAATACAGAAAAAAAGCAATGATGAGTTCAACGTACAACATACAACAAAAGGCAGACGCCTATTAATTTACTAATTAACAGGCGTCTTTGTACCCCCGAAGGGAATCGAACCCTTATCAAAAGTTTAGGAAACTTCCGTTCTATCCGTTGAACTACAAGGGCAACAATAGTAATGCAAAGTTAAGAAAAAATCGTCAAATAGTCGGCAACAAATCGACACTATTATTCCAAGTGATAGAAGGTAACGTGAAGTTTGATTTCAACTGCAAATAATCCTTTCTTGGGATACAAAAAAGGCTGCGTGTTTCCCGCAGCCTTTTTTCTGCTAACTCTATTGATAAGTTACTTCAAATAATAGAAGGTCAATCTGAGATTGCTCGTGCGACTTAATAGATGGTCTATATACATCTCACAGCGACACTCTACTCTTTTTCCGTCTTTAACTGCAGGTTTCCAATTAGGCATAGTCGACAGCAAACGAACAAATTCTTGGTTTTTTGGAGAGTTGATGTCGCCATCCGAAATCAGCGTGATGGACTCCTTCACAATCTCTCCCTTCTTGTTAATCAGGAAAGAAAATTCGGAGAAATCGCCATATCTCCAATCCAAATTAGTGCCATCTACAGATTGTTTACGATTTGCTCTGAAATACTGACGGATTGCTTCTGAACTAACCTTATACTCAAAATAAGGGTGATGATTGTCTTGATCGAACTTAGGATAGTAAATAAAGTTATAAGAACTAAAGTTTTTGGATGATTTAAGTGATGTTGTCGGGTTTGAAGTCGCTTTATCAGGACAATTCACTAACTGTGAAGAACACCCTTCCCATTCACATTGAGAAACTGGATACATAGTGTAAACAAAATGCGAAGAGAATTCATAATGAATCTGACGCTCTGCTGGTAACTGAGAACGATAGGAATTTAATTTACAATTTACAAAGATTGTATCAGTCAAAAAACATCCGTTTGAAGAACCATCAACATCCGAAACTATCAAAAAATGAGGTGGGTAACCAACACCAGAACTAAGACATGAACTACGCTCTAATGAAGAAATAATAGCTAATCCCGTATTGCTAGTATACAAAAGCGCCTTCTCGTGTAATTTTGTAATTTTCAGATTGGGAATAGGTTGACCATACTCATTCAAAAAAGTGGCGATACAATTAAATTTTAAATTAACTGAGGTAAAGAAAAAGCACTGAACTTTAGGAGCCAAATTCGTAGTGTTCCAGTATTCCTTGATGAATTCACGAACATCCTTGAATCGGTCAGGAAATAAAGTTGTCACAGCTTCTAAAAAACGAATCTTCTCTTCATTCGAAATAAATTGTAAATATGTTCTGTTTCCCTCTAAAGGAAGTAATGCTCGTATACTAAATGTTTTAAAAAGCGAATCGAGTTGAGGACTACGAGACAAATAAGGACGTAGATCCAAATCTTTTTCTGAGATATATGGATAGAGATAATCTTCATCCAAAGAACTAAATTCTTCCAAATAAAAACTCAAAGCAAAAAGTTCTTCAGTATTAGAAGCCACGATTTTTATTCGTTTATTTATCAACTCTTCTTCATAATAATTACCATAAAAGCTAACAATATTCGACCACTCCGTAAAAGAATTACCGAAACGCGCCTCGATCTCTCGGCGGAACCGGTTCCTGTTGCCCGTGGAATAAAAACGAAAAACAAAATACTGCCTCACTGCCGGATTCGAGCTCTGAGAATCCAGCATCGCAAAATCGTAGAAAGTGAACGACTGCAATATATCGTTCAGCCTCGGATCTTCTGAAACAAGTCTGACACCATCAATCCCATCAGTAAACCTATAAGTAGTATCTACGACAGGAATCAAGCCCGGATCAGTGATTCGGACTAAGGTAGTGAACTGCGCACGGACAAATAAAGAACACGCAAGCAACACACAAACCAAAAGCGCTCTATGAAACAATTGCGGAAACATCGTATCTCGGCTATTTTTGGAACGAATGCAAAAGTAACGATTTTTCAGCATAAAACAAGAACAACATACAAG
>CALEJM010000085.1 GCA_937898265.1 uncultured Porphyromonadaceae bacterium | reverse complement strand
GCAATAGTCATAACGGCTGGGGCGGTTTTGTCAGAAATTTCTCTTTAAACAGTCTTGCAAATAAGATATCTTTCAGTAACAAAAGCAGTTCTAATTATTATGCTTCAGAATTGGAACAAATACCGAAATTAGAAGTTGGAGAAGATGAAGCACAGGTGTTTTTAACAACGGTTGATGGTGATATTGTTAATTTTAATTTCTTGTCTTCACTGAAAAAAATTAAATGATTTTAAAGGAGCAAAAATTTAATTATGCGTATCACTTTTGTAGCTAGCGAAGCAAATCCATTTATTAAAACTGGTGGCTTAGCTGACGTTGTTTATGCTTTAGGAGAAGAATTTGCTTCCTTGAAACATAAAGTCAGTGTCATCATACCACTCCACAACGCTGGTTCGCGCCTCACAACTTGTTTGGAATCGCTTAAGAAACAGTCTTTGACTGACTTTGAGGTAATCATCGTTTCCGACTGTCCAACAGACAGTTCCGACACTATAGCAAAACGATTCTGCCAACAAGACAGCCGTTTCATCTTTATAGAAAATGAGCAAAATCAACACATTGGATATAGCAGGAACAAAGGCATCGCCGTTGCCAATGGAGATTACATCACATTTTCCGACCACGACGACTACCACGATGTAGATTTTCTGCTTAAGATGTTGACGACTGCTGTTAAGAGCAAGGCGGAAGTCGTAATCGGCAGACCAAGCACCACGCTTCAGCAAGACGAAACCAACATAGAGCATTTTCCAACAGAAGTGTTTGAAAACACCAAGGATTACATTCTTAAAGACCTGTTGTCAAAAGGTTCTATCCATGGTCGCAACAACTCATTATTTAATTTGGTTATCGGCAATTTCTATCGGAAAGACCTAATCAAAAACAATAGTTTACAATTCGTTGACACCAGGCAGACAACTCCAGAAGATCAACTGTTTCAGTTAGATGCCATTCTTTCGGCCAATTCTATAGCGGTGGTGGATGAAGCACTTTATATTCATGTAAACCATAACGATAACGAGGGAAGCAAACCTTCTTATATCAATCCAACAAAACGACTAAGTGGCATTGAGAAAGCACGCGAGATATTAGAGAAGCATAAGAAATACGATGAATACGCGTCTTATTTCCTCAAGGGTGGCTGTCTGCAGCTGATACTTCTAATGTCTAACACAATCTTCCACACGCCACTCAAGACTTTGAAGACTCGAAGCATCATCAAGAGTCACCCTCTAACCCAAGAACTCCTACCGTTTGCCCCAGAATCAAGTAAAGGAGTGATGGCAAAACAAATTAGACGACTTATTGTAAAGTTGATAAAATAAAATCTCAACATCATGAGAGAGAATAATGGAATAAACAATGCACCCCAAGCAACCATCATTATCAATAATTTGATTTTTGGTTTTGACGGAAAGCAACTCAACATCTTATTGGTTCAAGCACAAGACGGGCCTTTTATCGGTTCTTGGATTTTGCCTACAATGATTTGGGAGAAAGGCGATTTCAGCGAATTGGCAACAAAAAATGTTGAGAAACTGACCAACACTGCCCCTTCTTTCATCAATCAGGCAAAGACCTATTCTCACACTAAGAACTCTACCAATGAAACCACGATTGCTCTCTCTTTCATCTCAGGAGTTCATTTTGAGGAAACTAACATTTTGAATATTCAAAATGAGCAGAATGGTCAATGGTGGTCGGTTCGAGAGCTCCCAAAACTGGGCTACAACCAGAATGTCATGGTCAAAGATGCCATAGAAAAGATTCGGCAGCAGATTTATTTTGAGCCCATTGCTTTTTATTTGGCTAAACGGGTGTTCACCATCACCGAACTGCAAACTATCTACGAATTGATCCTTGACAGAACATTTGACCGAAGAAATTTCTCGAAAAAGATGCTTTTGAGTGGAGCACTGAGAAAAGCAAGAAGACCAGAATTGTTGATTTCCAAAGCCCACAGTTTCTACGCCTTCAACATCCGAGGATACAATATTTTAAAAAGAACTGCCAACGGCAATAGATTTGAATTTTAATAGGCATAAAAACAAGAAAGGTAACCTGAATCCAGGCTACCTTTCTTTTATCTGTGGGGGTGTGCTTAATTTTCTTCCTTTGTTGAAGTGGAAATTTCATCTCCATGACGGTCAACAAATTTATATTGAAGGAAACCAAGTTCTTGCATGGCAAGTATATGCATCTTTCGTGAATATCTAAACTGCCATTTCCTTTTGATTGACCACAATCCTTTAACCAGATATGATTCTACAAAAGGATGAACACACAAGGTAAAATCTTTAATTTGCTTATGATTGACAAGCAAGTCGATTTTTTCCTCCAGTTGATCCGTAAACAATATAGAAGGTTGCGCTTTGCCAGTACCGAAACAGGTAGGACAGGTCTCCTGAGTATTGACGGTCGTAGCAGGGCGAACACGCTGACGTGTGATTTGCATCAAACCGAATTTCGTAAGAGGTAGTATGGTGTGGCGGGCTCTGTCTCCTTTCATACACTGATTCATAACATCGAACAGTTTCTGATTGTTAGCCTTCACATCCATATCGATGAAATCAATGATAATGATGCCACCGATATCCCTCAGTCTCAACTGACGGGCTATCTCTTGCGCTGCCATGATATTCACTTCAAGAGCATTTTCTTCTTGTCCCTGGGAGGCCTTGGTGCGAGTTCCGCTGTTCACGTCAATCACAAACATGGCTTCTGTTTGATCCATGATGAGATAGGCTCCACGTTTTATTGAAACTATCCTTCCAAAAAGAGACTTCACTTGTTTCGTAATAGCAAAGTGGTCGAAAATCGGTAGGTCGTCATTATAGAATTTGACAACATCCACTTTATCAGGTGCTATTGACTTTACGTAACGAGTCAGTTCTTCATAGGCGTCTTTATCATTGACATAGATAGCCTCAAACTCAGGGTCAAAAAGGTCTCGAAGCGTTGCCATGCTTCTATTTAGTTCTTCAAGAACTAAAGTTATACCTTTTGAATTTCTGATTCCCGTGATTACGTCTTCCCAACGGTGTTGCAGCAACGTCATTTCTGCGTCTAATTCTGCAACGAATTTACCGTCGGCAACGGTGCGTACAATCACGGTACAATTTTTGGGTTTGATGCTGCTTACAAGCTGTCGTAGTCGAGAGCGTTCTTCAGCGCCTTTAATCTTTTGCGATAAGGAAGTTTTGTTCTCAGCCAATGGCAGAAGCACCATGTTGCGTCCAGCAATAGAAATCTCGGTTGTCAGGCGAGGTCCTTTTGTTGAGATAGGTTCCTTCATCACCTGAACAAGAATCAATTGTCCGACGGTCAACACATTTTGAATCGAACCCTCTTTCTCCAAATCTGGGAAATGTTTGTATTGGGGTTCGTGTCTTCTGTCGTTAAGAATCTGCTGCACATAGTGGTTCACAGTCATAAACTGTGCGCCGAGGTCGTTGTAGTGCAGAAACGCTTCTTTATCACAGCCAAGAAGCTTGGCTGCCGCATCCCCCAGAAGCTCGGTTGCCACTGGGTGATGAGTCATAAAA
>CALEJM010000084.1 GCA_937898265.1 uncultured Porphyromonadaceae bacterium | reverse complement strand
CGACTACATTATAGATATAGGTCCTGCGGCAGGTTCGCTCGGAGGAGAGATTGTCGCCACTGGAACTCCGGAAGAGATAATGGCTCATCCGACATCTCTCACAGGAAAAGCCTTGCGTGGAGAGTTTGACGAATGCAACAATGTTGCTCCAAGATGCTCAAGCAACTATATTGAAATAAAAGGAGCAACACAGAATAACCTGCAGAACATTGACGTCCGTTTCCCGCTTAACGTAATGACGGCAGTCACTGGCGTATCAGGTTCAGGCAAGTCGTCACTTGTGCGGGACGTATTATATAATGCCCTTGTCAAGGCCTTGGACAAAGAGACGTCCGTACAGGCGGCAGCACATTACAGCACATTGACAGGTTCGGTCAAACTGTTGGACGATGTGCAGCTTGTTGACCAGAATCCAATAGGCAAGTCTTCAAAATCCAACCCTGCCACGTATTTGAAGGCATACGATGAGATAAGGAAACTCTTTGCCGAACAACCATTGGCAAGGCAGATGGAATATACTCCAGCACATTTTTCGTTCAACGTAGATGGCGGACGTTGTCCTGAATGCAAAGGCGAAGGGACTGTTACCATAGCAATGCAGTTCATGGCAGACCTTGTACTGCCTTGCGAGGCGTGTCACGGGACAAGATTCAAGAAGGATATCCTGGAAGTAAGATACCGCGGAAAGAATATCCATGATATCCTTGAGATGACGATAGAAGAGGCCCTCACATTCTTCTCGGAAGATCCACAATGCATAGGAATTACACGAAAACTCGCTCCTCTGGTTGACGTTGGACTGGGTTATGTGAAGATGGGACAGAGTTCCAACACACTCTCCGGCGGAGAGAGCCAACGTGTGAAATTGGCGTATTATCTGTCGCAAAACAACAAGGCACAGCACATTTTCTTTATCTTCGATGAGCCCACAACTGGGTTGCATACCGCAGATATAGAGAGACTTATGCATGCCTTCGATAGGCTGATAGAGGCTGGGCATACTATAGTTGTCGTTGAGCATAACGAGCATGTAATCCAAAAAGCCGACTGGTTGATAACTTTAGGCCCAGGATCAGGTAAACATGGTGGAAATGTGACATTTACGGGGCCACAAAAAAATAATTGAAAATTTTGGCAAAATAGTTTGGTCAGGTCGCAAATAAGTCGTACCTTTGCACTCGGTTTTGAAAGACCAAAAAACATTCTTCCTTAGCTCAGTTGGTTAGAGCATCTGACTGTTAATCAGAGGGTCCTTGGTTCAAGTCCAAGAGGGAGAGCGAAAGAGAGTCTTGCGAGACTCTCTTTTTGTTTTTGTACGCCCCTCCTCTGCTCCCGTTTCACATCATCTACATAAAAACAAAAACCATCGAATTGTTTAGAACAACCCGATGGTTTTATTGCTTAGCTTTGCCGAAGCAACAAAAGTGTGTTATGCTTCTTGTTTCTCAGCAATAACCAATTTACCACGATAGTAGCCACACTCTGGACATACGGTGTGATAGATGTGGAAAGCTCCGCAGTTTGAGCATTTAGCCAAGGTTGGAGCAACAGCTTTGTCATGAGTACGACGTTTTGCTGTTCTGGTGTTTGAGTGTTTTCGCTTAGGATGTGCCATATTACAATGCTTTAATTTATTATTTCATTTGTTTTAGAGCGTCCCAACGTGGGTCGCTTGAGATTTCTTCTTGTGGTTCTGCCCCAGGAGTGTATTTTTCAATCACGCTCTCCATCTCTGGATTGCACTCTCCTTCGGCATGCATGTGGTTGAACGGAAGAGCAAGCACGATGGTTTCATAAATCAACCATGAGACGTCAAATTCGCCGTCTTGCTCTGGCACCACAACTACGTTGTCGCCATCTTCTGCATATTCTTCGCCAAAGATAACTGTAAAGCTGTCT
This sequence comes from uncultured Porphyromonadaceae bacterium, assembly GCA_937898265.1. Lineage (GTDB taxonomy): Bacteria > Bacteroidota > Bacteroidia > Bacteroidales > Paludibacteraceae > HGM05398. The sequence continues at coordinate 4,183 of CALEJM010000084.1, read as the reverse complement.
TCCATCTCAACAGGAAGGGTCATTTCGTCAAGACATCTGTCGCAAGTTACAACCACTTTTCCCTCGCCAGAGATGGACAAAGCGATGTTTTGTTGCGATTTTTTGACGGAAACGACCACGTTTACATCACCATTTAGTATCTCATTTTGGTCCAAATCAGCGAAAAAATCATGTCCTAAGACATAATTAAACGCATGAGTCCCATGAGGTAACTTCTTAATTGGCAATATGTAAGTATCGTTATTCTCCACTTGCTTTATATGCAAAAAAGCGGTGCAAAGATACGTTTTTTTTCAGAAAAAACCGCTATTGAATCACTTATTATATTGTTGATTTTCAAAGTTGGTATTTTTACTGGTTCAAAAGGGGTGACGAAGGACGATTCTGAAAGTCGTTCCTTTGCCTATTTCCGATGTTTTCACATAGATTTTTCCGCCATGATATTCCTCTACAATCCGCTTGGCGAGCGAGAGTCCGAGTCCCCAGCCGCGCTTTTTGGTGGTGTAACCCGGTTTGAAGACATCGCGGAAGTTTTTACGGTCAATGCCCTTGCCTGTGTCGGCAATATCGATGAATATCATTTCGTTTTTCGCCACGTCGGCAGTGAGTGCGATGGCTCCCTCCCCTTCCATGGCGTCAACGGCATTTTTGCAGAGATTTTCTATCACCCACTCAAACAGCGGCACGTTGACCAAAGCCACCACCTCTTGCGAACAGTTGATAGTGTATGCCACCTTGCTCGATGTTCTGCGACGCATATATTCGACAGCCCTTGTGAGAACTGGTTCCAACTGCGTCTTTTCCAACACTGGCTTGGAGCCAATCTTTGAGAAACGCTCGGCAATGGTGTTGAGACGTTCTACATCTTTCTCTACCTCAACAACCACCTCATCGTCGGCATACTGCTCTTTAAGTATCTCTTTCAAAGCCATCAACGACGATATCGGCGTGCCCAACTGATGAGCCGTCTCTTTAGACAAGCCAGCCCAGACACGATTCTGCTCTGCCCTACTCTCTGCCGTGAAGGCAAAGACGGCGAAAATCAACACGACGGCAATCACGCTCCACAAGGCATACGGGAAGATGCTCAGTTTCTTCAGCAGGATGGAATCGTCATAATATATATATTGTATACCGCCTTCGCCAACATCAATCTTGAGGGGTTGGTGTTTGTCGGCCAATTTTTCTATCATTTTGTTCAAGGCAACCGAATCCGACATCAGTACGGAGAATCGCCTCTCGTCAAAGTTTCGGGCAGCAAGCACATCGCCCTGTTCGTTGGTAATCAAGACGGGGATGTTCTCGTTGTTTTCAATCAGCGACCACACGAGGTCGAACGACCTGTCTTCGGTCTCAATGTCGACCATCAGCATGGTTGCCCTTGCCCAATGTTCAACTTTCTGACGTTCTTCTTGTTTCAGGACATCTACGAGGTGGTTGGTATACAACAACGAAGCCACAACAATCACGATTGTTGCTGCCACCAACAGATATCTTGAATTGATTTTCATCATTTATCGAACACGCCTCGCAGTTTGGTATCTTTTTTCTTGATGCCGCCCAAAGAGAAGGTGGCTATCAGCTGCTGCTGATGCTGCAATTTTGCGCCAGGCACTTTGTGGAAGTTCCAAGAGAAATAGACATTCACAAAACTTCGCCTGACGATATAGGCAAACAAGTCGGTACGGTTGTACCAACGGGCTTGGAAGAAAGGATCGCCTTGGTTGAGGTCGGCACCGAAGACATTGTAATATGGCATCATGTCCTTGCCATAATAGAAGGTATTGCGTGCACCCAAGAAACGCCAACGGAGGAATGTCTCCACATACACGCCTTGGGTGATAGCTTGTTGCTGAGCCATGCGATAGCGCTGCATACCAGCAATATAGGAGACGCGCAAAGCGAGTGAGTCGAACGGAGTTGGCTGCGAGAAATCGGTGCCGACGTATGGCGACAAGAGGATATCGTCGCAAACACCCTCGCGTTCCGTTGGAGCAGCATAGTTTGCCTTATGGTTCATCTGGGCATTACCACCCACGAAATAGGTAAACAGACCTTTATAGTGGTAGCGACCGTTCAACACGAGTCGAAACATCTCTCGACGCTCCGGAGTTTGACGTCCGCGCCAGTCGCACATCAATTCCACGAAACCATGGTCGGAGGCGTATTGCAACAACGCGCCTTGGATGTTGGGATGAAAGTAGGCGATGGAGTCGTACATCAGATAATCGGGCAGCGTCTCGATACGATGTTTGTAAGGAATCGCGCCCATGAAAAAACGGAAGCCTTTGTAGTCGTAATTATAGAATACCGTAGGAATAAATGACGCTTCTCGCCAATTACTGCCAATCGGCTGGATATAATGGACGCCTGCAATCAAACGGTGCTTTCCGCCAAGATTATCTTGGAAGCCCACACCAAGTTCTGGCGAGAGACGAGTTCCGAAAATAGTCTGTGGCGTTTGCAGAGGTTGCTGATATTCTCTATTGTCGAAGAACGCCACAAAATCTACGTCGTAGAGAAATTTCTGCGCCGCGAGCGTGATTGTTCCCAACCAAAGACAACCTATGATAAAGGCAATGCGTTTCATCATTTTATCGGTATTTTTTTTCTGAGGCATCCTCGATAATTGACAAATAGCTATTGTAGCGTGATTGGGCAATCCGATGCTCCTCCAGTGCCTTCAAGACAGCACAATCAGGCTCGTGACGATGGGTGCAGTTGCCATATTTACAATCGGCAGAGATTTTGAATATCTCGGGGAAATAGTGTGCCACCTCCTCTTCCTTGAAGTCGACGGTGCCGAATCCCTTGATGCCCGGCGTGTCAATCAGATACATATCGTTCTCACCGATATACATCTCGGAGAACGTGGTGGTATGCATACCCTTCAGGTGCGATTGCGAGATGTTGCCCACCTGAGCCTTGGCATCAGGAATCAGCGTATTGATGAGGGTTGACTTACCAACACCAGAGTTGCCCGAGAGCAATGAGATTTTTCCTTCGCACCACTGCTTCAGCGTGTCTACACCAAGATGTTCTTTTGCCGACATCGGCAAGCACTCGTAGCCTATGGAGCGATAGAGATACATCATTGCCTCAAGGTAGGCTTTATCGTCATCGTCGAGGAGGTCTATCTTGTTGAACACCAGTTTTGCCGGCACGTTATATGCCTCGGCCGAGGCGAGGAAACGGTCGATAAAGGTGATGTCGGTTTCGGGATATTTGATGGTCACGAAAAGGAGTGCCTGATCGATATTGGCTGCGAGGATGTGAAGCTGTTTGGAGAGGTTGGTCGGTTTGCGCACCAGGTAGTTCTTGCGGTCTTGAAGTTTGGTGATAAAACCTTCCGCACCAAACTCTACCCTATCGCCGATGGCAATAGGATTGGTGCTTTTGATGCCTTTGATACGGAAATTACCTTTGGCCTTGCAGAGATGGAGCGAGCGGTCTGAGTCGGAGAGAACCAGATAGTCGCTGCCTGTATTTTTTACCACTAATCCTGTCATAGTCTAAAAAGCTTCACGCATAGTAAAATAGTAGCTCCACGAATGGAGGTAGGTTTGTCGTGCCACATCGAAGCGGACGTTGACTTTAGCTTTGTTGATAGCCACACGGAGTCCAGCTCCGTAGGCTGTTTTCGGCACACTCCAATGCCAGTCTTGGAGGTTGTAGACGTCGGCAACAGAGCCAAAGACTGCCGCTTTCAGGAAGCGCCAGATGGGAATGCGAAATTCCGCCTGGAGCATCAGCGAGACGTCGTCGCGCCAGAATCCGCTGCGAATGCCTCTCGATTGGTCCATGCCGCCTGTGGTCGACAGCATTTGAAATGGTTTCTCTTTGCCGAACACCGCGTTGCCATAGAACTGGTAGGCAAAGCCGAACTCTTTATAGATGGGGATGAAATGTCGCCAATCGAGGTTGACGGTTCCCATCCGATAGGTGCTGCCAAGCGTTGGTTCGTAATACAACATCCCGCTTTTGAAGAACATGCCTTGATGCGTGTAGTTCACTTGGTCGCGCGAGTCGTACGACATCACCAATCCCAAGTGGGAGGACAGAGACCGCTTCATCCTCTCCAAGGCACACTGCAGCGAAACCCTCTACACCATCTTCGCCGAAGAGTCCGACGGTCTGGGTTTCCCAGAGAATCTCGATGTTCTCACGCTCCATAACCTTCTTC
>CALEJM010000083.1 GCA_937898265.1 uncultured Porphyromonadaceae bacterium | reverse complement strand
ATAGACTTACAAACGAAGATGCAAAAAAGAAAATCAAGAATAATTTATCTGTAATTGATGGTTATGCTGAATCATTGCAAGAAGCTAAAAAAGAAGGCGATAAAGCTTCTGAGATTAAATTAAATAGCTTAATGGAACGCCTTGAAGACGAAAACAAATATCGCGGCATGGGCGTAAGTGCTTGTGCTACCTGCGACGGTTTCTTCTACAGAAAGAAGAAAGTTGCCGTTGTTGGTGGTGGCGACACCGCTTGCGAAGAAGCTACCTATCTCGCTGGTTTGGCAGAAAAGGTTTATCTCATCGTAAGAAAACCATTCCTCCGCGCGTCAAAAATCATGCAAGAGCGTGTTGAGAAAACCCCAAATATCGAAGTATTGTACGAATGCAACACCATCGGTCTCTTCGGTGAAGACGGTGTAGAAGGAGCAAAAATCGTATATCGCAAAGGCGAAGCCGATGAGAAAGTGTTCGACATCGCCATCGATGGTTTCTTCCTCGCTATCGGTCATCATCCAAACTCAGACGTCTTCAAAGAGTTCATTGAGACAGACGCCGAAGGTTATATCAAAACTCAGCCAGACACACCTAAAACCAATATTCCAGGCGTGTTTGCCGCAGGCGACGTTGCCGACCCTCGCTACCGTCAAGCCATCACAGCAGCTGGCAGTGGTGCTAAAGCTGGCATCGAGGCCGACCGCTTCCTGAAAGAAGTTCAATAAACAGAAAACCTCACGCAACTCTGATGTTAGAAGGAAAAAAGGTGCTGCTCGGCATTTCGGGCGGTATCGCAGCATATAAAACACCGGAACTCGCGCGCCTGCTCATCAAAGCAGGTGCCGAGGTTCGCGTGATTGCCACACACAACGCACTGAAGATTGTGTCACCAATCACATTGGCTACGCTCACTCACCATAATGTATATAGTGAGGTGTTTGACGCAGAGACCAACTATAGTCCGGAACACATAAGTATTGCCGAATGGGGCGACGTATTGCTGGTGGCTCCTGCCACTGCAAATATCATCGGTAAGTTTGCCAACGGTCTTGCCGACGACGCTCTCTCCACCACGTTCTTGGCATTTGACAAACCAGTGTTCATAGCGCCAGCCATGAACAACAAGATGTACGAACACCCTATTGTTCAGCAAAACATCCGTCAGCTGCAAGCCATTGACGTGCAGATTATCGACCCTGCCTATGGTCCGTTGGCCTGCGGTACCGAAGGAAGAGGTCGCATGGAAGAACCGGAAAACATCGTTGCCTTCCTCGACGAGGCACTTTAACACACGAAACAATGAAGATACTAATCACTGCAGGTCCAACCTACGAGCGTATCGACCCAGTCCGTTTCATCGGCAACTACTCATCGGGCAAGATGGGCTTTGCCATTGCGCAGGCATGTGTTGATGCTGGTCATGAGGTCGTTCTCATCGCTGGTCCAGTCAAACTTACAATTGAGCATCCACATCTCCAACGCATTGACGTAGAAAGCGCACAACAGATGTACGAAGCCGTGATGGAAAATTTCCCATCATGCAACGGTGCTATCTTCTGTGCTGCCGTAGCCGACTTCACTCCAGAGACTGTAGCCGACAAGAAAATCAAACGCGAGAAGGATGACCTCGTCATCCGTCTGAAACCGACCCACGACATCGCAGCCTCTGCTGGTGCTATCAAGCAAGACAACCAATTTATGGTCGGATTTGCCTTGGAGACTAACGAGGAAGAGACTCACGCCTTGGACAAGATGCGCAGAAAACGTCTTGACTTCATCGTGCTCAACTCGCTCAACGACAAAGAGGCTTGCTTTGGCTACGACACCAACAAGATTACTATCTACAAAGCAACAGGCGAGAAGATTGCCTACCCGCTGAAATCGAAAAGCGAAGTGGCTCTTGACATCCTTCAACAAATCAATCAAATCAGCAAATAACTTTGTCACCGACTCTCAACGTAAGCAAATGAAAAAGTTATCCATACTCATCTTATCACTCTGTTTTAGCACATTGCTCATGGCTCAAGAACTGAGATGCAACGTGATGATTAACTACGCTCAAATCACAGGTACGAACAAACAGGTGTTTGAGACGTTGAAAAAAAGCATTGAGGATTTCATGAACCAGAGAACATGGACCAACATTCCGTTTGCCACCAACGAGAGAATCGACTGTAGCCTCTCTATCAACGTCAAAAGCTACAACGACAATATTGTAAGTAGTGAATTTTCCATACAGTCACGACGTCCTGTATTCGGAACTTCCTACACTACTACAATTCTCAACATTCGCGACCGCGAGGTCAACTTCACCTACAACGAATACGACCAGTTGGAAGTCAATGGAACCTACGACAACAACCTCACTGCCATACTCGCCTACTATGCCTATATCATCATAGGTTACGACCTCGATACCTACGAAAGATTGGGCGGCACACAGATGTTCCAACAGGCAGAGAATATCGTCTCACTTTCACAAACCAGAAGCGGCTCTGAAGCTGACGGTTGGAAAGCCTTTACCAGCAACACCAACCGCTACGCAATCACCAACTGCCTGATGAGTGAACGCTATAGAGCACTTCGCGAATACAACTACACTTATCACCGTTTGGCTCTCGACGATATGGCAAACAACACGTCAAAAGCACGCGCACGTATTGCCGAAGACCTCAAAGTGATAAGGGAATCAAACAAACTCGACCCATCCAACGCCTTGGTTACCATATTCATCAACGCCAAGAGCGATGAACTGGTATCCATCTTCAAGAAAGGAACACCCGAGGAAAAGAACTCAGTCTACGATCACCTGACAGCCATCAACCCAACTCAGACATCGGAGTACAATACTATCAAACAATAGTCTACACCCTACCCTATGCTTGCTTACTTAGAAATCAAGAACTACGCCCTTATTGAACATCTGGAAATATCATTCCAGCCCAACCTCACTATCATCACTGGCGAGACTGGCTCGGGTAAATCTATTATCCTTGGTGCGTTAGGACTGATTCAAGGCAAGCGCGCCGATTCCAAAAGCGTAAAGCAGGGAACAGAGAAATGTGTGGTTGAAGCTCATTTTTCTGACATTGATGCATTGGGAATTGCCGCACTTCTTGACGAGATGGACATCGACAATTCCACACCGCTCATCATGCGTCGTGAAATAACGGCAAACGGAAAATCACGCGCTTTTGTCAACGACACACCCGTCAATCTGCAGCAGATGAAATTGGTGGCAGAGCGATTGATTGATATTCATTCTCAACACGAGACGCTCCAACTCCAGGAAAGCGTATTCCAACTCCGCGTTGTTGATGCTATCGCCCAATCGCAAACTATCTTGGGAGACTACCAAACGCTTCTTTCCGACTATCGTAACAAACAGAACGCCTTGACAAAGATGATTGAAGAGGAAGAAGCCTTGAGGCGCGAACAAGATTTTATCCAATTCCAATGGCAACAACTTGACGAGGCCAATTTGGTTGAAGGTGAGCAAGATGAGTTGGAAGAACGCCTCAACATCATGCAACACAGCGAGGAGGTTAAGACCGCCCTTACCAACGCCTACGCAATTCTTGATGAAGAGAATGGCGTCTGTAACCAACTCCGCTTGGCCAGTAATGCCCTTCGCCATATTGAATCGTTTTGGAGTAAGTCTGAAGAATACCTCAACCGTTTGGAGGAGGCACGCATCGAGTTGAAAGATGTAGCTGCCGACCTCTCGTCTGCTGCCGACGACATGGACTTCAATCCAAAAGAGAAACAGCAGACCGAAGAGCGCCTGGATCTAATCTATGACCTTGAGCGTAAGAACCAATGTGAAAGCGTGTCCGACTTGATTGCCAAGCGCGATACCATGCTCAGCAAACTGGATCTCATCGACGATTACGGCACAAAGATTGAAGACCTCAAAAAGCAGATTGAGATAGCTTTGGAAAAACTGCAGAAGAAAAGCAAAGAACTTACCAAACACCGTCAGAAAATTTGCCCGAAGATAACCAAAGAGGTTTTGAGTCGTATCGTAGAATTAGGCATTCCTCATGCACAGTTTGAGATTCAAATCAACCCAACCAAAGATTTCACCCCAACGGGTTGCGACGAGATTCTATTCCTTTTCTCAGCCAATCAACACAACAAACCCGTAGAGATTTCCAACACAGCTTCGGGCGGTGAGTTGTCACGTCTGATGTTGGTCATCAAGAGCGTACTCGCAGAGAGTTCGCAGTTGCCTACCATCATCTTCGATGAGGTGGATACTGGTGTTTCAGGAGAAGTGGCACAAAAGATGGGCAAGATGATGAGTCAAATGGCTCAACACATCCAGATGATGACCATTACCCACTTGCCACAAGTTGCTTCGCAGCAAGCCAACCATCTGAAGGTAGAGAAAATCACCCGTAAAGAGGACACCATCACCACCATCACTCCGCTCTCTCAAGAAGAGCGCATCATTGAGATTGCCCAAATGCTCAGCGGAGCAAATCCTACCGAAGCAGCCATCAGCAATGCCAAAGAGCTGCTTGGCGTTTAATTTTCAAGCAAACATACATAAAACAAGACATCCAACCTCATTGCTGAAGTTGGATGCTATTATATATATTGTATTGATTCGTTTAGCGAACAACCCAATCAACATCGTCGTTGCCAGAGAACACATGAAGGATATTCTCTGCCACACGACGGCACATAGCCAAGCGACCATCAATGGTTCCCGTTCCAATATGTGGAGACATCACCACATTGTCAAGTTCCAACAATTCTGGAGAAATCTTAGGTTCAAACTCATAGACATCCATAGCAGCGCCCCACAATTTTCCTGATTTCAAAGCCTTTATCAACTCAGCCTCATTAACCACAGCACCACGTGAAGTGTTAACCAAAACAGCGCCTTGCTTCATAGCGGCAAAGACAGTTGCATCAATCAAGTGATGAGTCTCTTTTGTATAAGGCACCATAGGAATCAGATAGTCTGACTGTTGAATCAAAGTCATCTTATCGTCAACAAACTCAATGCCCTGCTCCAATTCTGGAGAAAGACGATGGCGAT
>CALEJM010000082.1 GCA_937898265.1 uncultured Porphyromonadaceae bacterium | reverse complement strand
AGGTGAGCACTGAGTCTACAACAACAGAGTCGAGGTAGATAGTGGTTGAAGCCTGGTTGAGGTCGCCGTCAACGAGGAAGCCGATGTAGCCACCGTAGTTGTAGCCAGAGAGCTTAACGGTTTGACGTTGCCATGCTGAGGTTGAGAATGCTGTGTCGATTGGAGTGAATGTTGAGAGGTCGGAAGGATCGCTCATCAAACCAACGAGCATCTTTCTTGAACCGGTTTCTGAGCGGTGTGCGAAAGAGAGCATGAGGGCATCGAGTGAAGAGTTGAGCTGTGGCATTACGGCAGCAGCTTTGCTGTCGGCAGCAGTTGTACCGGCGCTGTAGTAGCCGTAGATGCGGAGAGCCTTACCGTCGCCGTCGGTGGTCTGGAGACCAGAGGTGATGTATGGTTCGTAGGTGTTGCCTGCTGTTGGGAGTGTGCCGTTAGAGCCAACCACTGTGGTCCAGCAAGAAGCCATTGAGCCTACGCCAACGCCGTTGTGGTCGAAGTTCTCAACAACAGGAACGTTGACACCGTAGCAGAGGGTGGTGAATACATATTCGTCGCTCCACAATGACAACTTACCGTCGGAGGTGTTACAATCTGATTGTACATATACATAATATGTAGTAGCAGGTGAGAGAACGCCTGAGAGGTCGAGGTAGTTGTCGGTCAACTGATCTTGGATGAAGAGCACGTTAGGATCGTTTTCGTCGGCGGTAGCAGGGTCAACAGAAGCAGTAGCCACTACCATGGTGTGGGTCAAGCCGTTTGGTGAGTTCCAAGATACGGTAGCACCTGTGGTGGTAAGGTTGGTTGCTGCAACGCCTTGTGGCATTTGACACATGCGGTACTCACCGATTTCAACGTCGTCGAGCCAGTACCAGTAGTTGTTGGTAGCCTCTTGAACGAAGGCAATGCGGTAGCCGGTGCCTTGGATGTTGAGGCTTGAGAAGTTGACGGTGTGTTGGTCGGTTTGGTCTTCAACAAGAACGTTGACTGTTTCAGCAGGGGTGAATGTTGAGTAGTCGTTAGGGTCGGTCATGACACCAACTTTGAACAAGCCTGATGAAGCAGCGCTCTCTTGTTGCAACCAGAATGATACCTGAATCTCAGCGATGTTGACGTTGAGTGGAGGTGTCACGAGCCAGCTGGTGCCAGAACCGTTGAAACGGATGGACTGGCTGCCAGAGTGAGCATAGGTTGTGCTGTTGGTGATAGATGGGGTTGAGCTGCCACCAGTGTAACCTGCATCCCAGCACATTGGAATGCCAGTGCCTTCGAAGCTCTCGTTGATGGTGCGAACAGCAGCACAAGGAGTGGTGAAGGTGCCGTGGCTCCAGTTGGAGATGTCGGTAGCTGAACAGATTGAGCGAACATAGACATGGTAGGTTGTCATAGCAGCAAGACCGCTGAGGGTGAGAGTTGCTGCGTTGACGGTGGTGTCGATGGTAGCAGTTGCTGTTGATGGGTCAGTAAGTGCATTTTCAGACACCTTCACCTCGTAGGTTGCGCCAGCAGAAGATACCCAGTTGAGAACGGTAGCGCCGTTCTGGTTGCTAGCAGTGATAGGAGCTGGTTCGAGACAGCCAGTCAATGGAGTGATGGTGATGTCATCGATTTCAAGAGCTGGGCTGGTACCAGCGGTGTAGTCGTTCTCCCAGAAGAATACCATTTGAACGGTATCTTGAACGGTTTTGAATACACGGGTGGTTACGGTCTGCCAGGTTGATTGTTGGTTGAGCCAAGATTGATCCAAAGCGGTCCAGCCGTTTGGTGTGGTAGCGCTGCCGATGGTTGCTTGGGTTACGTCAACACCTTTTGGTGCGAGGAATGCACGACCATAGTCATAGATGTATGTTGTGCCTTCGCCAACGCCACGCCATGAGAAGCTGATGTCGTAAACACCTGCTGGCAATACGATAGTACGTGTTGCCCAAGCCAAAGATGAGCTGCTGGTGTTGTAGGTGCTTGAAGTGCCGTCTTGTGAGATGTAGAGGGCTCTTGAACCGGTGTGGTGAGCGCCTGTGCCTACAACGAAGTGGTTGGCGCCGCCGTCGTCAAGCAAGGTCCAAGCGTTAGCCTCTGACTCTGAAGCTTCGAAGCCACAGGTGTAAGGTACCATGCCTGGAACAGCAGTGGTGGTTGTACGGATACCACGCCATTCGCTGACGTCGCCTGCACCACAGTTCTGACGAACATAGATGTCGTAGATTGTGGATGGGGTGAGACCAGTGAGTATATAGCTCTTGGTGGTGACTGCGATAGGAGTCATGGTTGCTGAGTCTGGGTCGAAGCCTTGTGGACCGTAGACGAGCTCCCATGCTGTTGCGTCACCTTCCCAAGCGATAGAAACGAAGTCTGAGCCTGTGTCAACTAAGTGGAGGTCGGTAATATGCAAACAAGATGGCTGTTCAACGATTCTTACGTCATCGATGAAAATCTCACCTGGTGTCATAAAGAAGATGTAGCCAGAGGTGCCGTTAAAACGGCTGAATGGCACAGTGAAATCTTCATAATAGCCAGGAGTGGTAGTGATGGTGTCAATAAAGACAGAGCTTGTTGCCTTGTTGTTGAGGTCGGTGCAAATACCTACGTATACTGGAACTGCATTGATTGCAGCAGCAGCAAATTCAACCATCAAGGTGTTCAATGGTTTACCAGGAACGTTGAAGTTTGGTGTGTAGGCATCAGAACCATTGATGTAGAGACAACCAACGCCGTCGCCGGTGATGTCGTTGTCACCATAGATGAATACATCGCTAAGGCCACCAGCAACTGCTGTTGTTGTCCAACATGGAGGGAAGGCGGTAGAACCGGTGCCATAGGCAGAGAAGGTCTCTGTGAAAGGAAGAGCGGTTACGTCGCCGCAAGCGGTGGTCACGTTGATGGTGGTCCAAGCACTCAAGTCAGAAGCGCCGCAGACTGAACGTACGCGAACAGTATAAGTGGTGCTTGGGGTGAGACCTGATACGGTGTATGTGGTGGTTGACACCAAGGTGTCAAGCAAAGAGGTTGTGCCGCTGAGCACTTCCAATTCCCATGTAGTCTCACCGAGTGGTGAAGTTTGCCATTGAACAGAGAAACCGTTTTGGGAGATGGTGCCGGCCACTACTGCGAGGTTGCTTGGAGCTGCGCAGGTGTAGCTGGTGATTGACACGTTGTCGACAGCTGCAGGTGTTTGGTTTTGTACAGAGCCGTCGTTGTGCCAGTTGAACACGAGGTTGTAGGTGGTGGTGTCGGTGATGGTGATTTGGTCACTTGAGTGCAACCAAGAGCTGTTTTGTACCATCACGGTTTGAGGGTTCAAAGGAATCCAACCGTTTTGAGCGCTGGTGTAAGAGCCAGAAGCTGTGATTTGGAATGAGGTTGGAACGAGGTAAGCGGTCAACCAGTCGTAGTTGGTCTCACCAACGCATCGCCAGTCGAACTCTACGTTGTAGATACCTGGAGCGAACTGGATGGTGCGGTATGCGGTTGAGGTAGAAGAGTTTGCCCCGTAGTAGTTGGTTGTACCGTTGTCGTTTGAGATGTAGAGACCGTTTACGCCGCCGTTGTTGGCTGCGGTGCCTACTGCCCATTGGTTGTTACCTGTACCTACGATATCCCATTGTGTGCCTTCAACACCTTCGAAGTCGCAGAAGTAAGGAGCCAATGCAGGCACCTGAGTGGTGGTGAAGTGGATTTCTGTGCTCCAAGGACCGAGGCCGTTGCCGGCTGAGGTGCAGTTTGGTTGGAGGTATACGTAGTAGGTGGTTTTTGGTGAGAGACCGGTAACGGTGTAAGGTGAACCGGTGATTTGGGTGTCGAGCACGTCGCCAGTACCTGTTGCTGGGTCGGTGAGTGAGGTTGAGCTCACTTTGATGTTCCAAGCTGGAGCACCGCCAAGCCATGTGATACGTGCGCTGTTGCCAGTTACGTTCTCAGCTTTTACCAAAGAAGCCTTTGGACAAACAGGAACGTCCTCGAATACGATGTCGTCGATGTAGAAGTAGAACGAAGCTTGAGCAGCTACGTTGTCGTAACCATCAACGAAGAATGCGAGGTGACGGGCGTTGGTGCTTGCCACGGTGTTCAAAGGCAAGATGAACTCTTCGTAGGTGTTGACTGCTGAGCATTGGATCTCGGCAATCTCAACGAATGATGCCAAGTCGTTCACGTCGCTCATCATACCTACGTGGAGCTTACCGCTCAAGCTTGTTGCGTAAGCCCAGAACGATACTTGCTTGGTAGCAAGGTTGGTAGCGTTGATTTCTGGTGATGCTGCCCATGCTGAGGTGTAGCGCTCTTCTTGGTCGTAGCTGTAGTAGTAGTAGTAACCGTAGAGCTGCAAAGCGTAGGTGCCGCTGTGAGTGTAGGCGCCTGAAGCTGTTTTAGGAGCATAGGTTGATGCTGAAGGGGTAGAAGTCCAGTCACCGAATGAGTTGAAGTTCTTGGTCCAGCAAGAGGTGAAGTCGCCAGAAGCCTCGAAACCTTGGTTGTAAGGCAATGTCACAGGAGCACACTGTGTGGTGAAGGTACCTGCGTTTGACCATGAGCTCTCGTCGCCAGCACCGCAGTTAGCACTTACGTAGAAGTAGTAGGTGGTGCTTGGGTTGAGGCCTGTTACAGCGTAAGGTTTGAAGTAAACGTTTTGATCGAAAACGTTGGCTGTTGTTTGACCAGGGTTGGTGAGCGGAGTGGTGCTCACTTTCAAGCCGTACTCAAAAGCAGTCTCGTAGGCGGTCCACATCAACTCGGCAGAGTTGTGTGTTACGCGGTAAGCCTGGAGGCTGTGAGGAGTGTAGCAGACTGATGCGTCACCGATACGGAGGTCGTCGATGCCGAGGCCGAGACCTGCGCCGTACACATACTCGAAGGCGAACTGGAGGTTGCCTGCACCGAGTGCTGAGAGGTCGATGGTCTGTTTAGCCCAGCTGGTAATCTCGCTCGAGAAGGTCTGAACGAGGGTCCAGTTGGCAGTTGCAGACGTACGCACATAGACCTTGAGGGTGTCACGAGCGTAGCCCGTGTTCTGGCCTCTGGCCTTCTGCATAAGATAGAACGTCATCTCAGGTTGGGTCAACAAACTCATGTCCTGGATAGGGAGCACAAGCTTGGTTGCAGGCTGTTGGTTCGTGGTAGAGAGCGAAAGGTAGTTCGTTCCACCATGAGCGGTAACACCTTGCAAACCTGAGGAAGACACCGTCCAAGGGGTAGCCACTGTTGCAGGGTCAACAGTCCAACCACTTGGCATGCCATTCTCGAAGTCTTCCGTCAAGACGGAGACCTGAGCTGACACGTGAGACGCAAGGCAAAACAGCATTGCCAAAGCGCTCAAGAAAAAGAGTTTCTTTCTCATGTGTGTTGAAAAATTAGTGATTTGTTTATATGTTAAATAATAAAATTATATCAAAACAACGAAGCGCGCCGCAGCCGTCTGCCAACGCACTGCGGGCGGTGTTTTTCTACAACACCGTAGCTATGTTGATTCAATTTTCGGTTTTTCAACCGATTAAACACAAAGTTACCTCTTTTTGCTATTTCTGCAAAATCCTGTGTTTCCTTGACCTTTGCCTTTAGTTTGTTTACCTCGGCATTAAGTTCGTCGAGAGATAATACGGATGCAGACTCTTCCCTTTCTGGAGCAACAAAGGTTATGTACATCATATAGTTAACAAAATCAAATCTGTAAACTATACTTTCCTTTGTGTCTTCAATCTTGATGACAGATGTTGAACCATAAGTTTTTTTAGGATCCTTAGCTGCAATAACTTCTATTTCGAAATTAAAATTATCAATGCCCATGCAGAAAACTATTTTATCAGAAGCTGGGGCACAACTATTGTTTATCGCTCTTTCAAAAGAAGAGATATGGACATTTGGCATATCAAAGAAGAATTTACGTTCCTCCTCAAAGCCCAGCAATCCTTTCTGTTCCATTGTTATCTTACGCTTCTGTAAGAAATTGAGTACAAGCAGTGCTGCTTTTACAATAGTTGACTTGCCAGAATTGTTTCCGCCTGTCATCAAAGTGAGATTTCCTAATGACAGTTGCTGAAGTTCAGTGAACTTTCTAAAGTTCTTAAATCCTATATGACGTATCTTTTTCATTTCGGGTGCAAAGTTAAATGTTATGTATGCAGGTTTGCTGCATTGTTAATATAAAAATGGTTTACTGATGTAATTTCATCTGCAATTTGCTTTCTAAAAAAATCAGGAGCCAAAACCTCCACGTCTGAGCCATAGGACAAAATTGAAGATTCCAATTCTCTGTTAATTTTCACTTTTATCATCTTTTTTTAATTTAATATCATTTTTTTTAATATTATTTGAAGTAACTTATATATTTATACAAATTTAAAATGTCTCAGTCAAATAAGTAAAATTAGAATTGAATAAACATGATAGAAAAATGAATTTCCATAAACTTTTTATTATCCTTCTTCAATTATCCAGTGAATAGAAATTTATAATTGAATAAAAATAAAGAAAATAGAATATTATAATTATAAAGATTAAAATTATTTATTTTTAATTTTTAAAAGATAAATAAAAATAAAAGAAAAGATTAATAGTCAAAAACAGAGAAAAAATGTCCCAGCAAAAAGAAGTAGCAAAGGAACCAAATGATATCAGAGTAAGCATGAAATCAAGAGTGAACTATATTGTCAGATACTGCAATAGCTTATTGAAAGACAAAAATACTAAATTCATCCATTTTTCAGCTGTTGGAGGAGCCATCAACAAATTGGTAAATGTGGTTGAATATCTCAAAATAGTCAACCCTGGATTATATCAATCCAATAAAATTGCCACTGTGACTTATCAATCTGTTGATAACCAAAAAGTTGAAAATCAAAGACTTTACCCAAAAATGGAAGTAACTCTTTCTCTTGAGCCAAAAGAAAAAAATGAAGGATATCAGGATAAATATGATGAAGCCGAAAGAGAAAAATTATTTAAATTTATTACTGAAAGTCCAAGAAGACCAAGAAGACCAATGAGAGGAAGAGGAATGAGAGGAGGATTCAGAGGAAGAGGAATCAGAAGAGGCAGAGGATTTGGAAGAGGTGCTCCAAGAGGAATTCCAAGAGGCAGAGGATTCCCAAGAGGAAGAGGATTTGGAAGAGGAGCTCCAAGAGGAATTCCAAGAGGAAGAGGAAGATATTAAACTCAATAATAACCAATTTACTTCCATAATAATTCCAATGGTTTCAAATCAACCATTTTGATATTTTGAAATTATGAATTTAAAAAATATATAGGATAATAAAAGAGAATAATATTGCCTATAACCATTTTGATTATAGCATATTTTCTTTTACCTAAAATTTCGAAACATATTCAGAGTTCTCAGATCCAATTTTTTCTCCTTTTTTTTACTATTTAATTACGATTTATATTCTATTTATTATTATTTATATTTAATATAATATTCTTATAAAATATAAGTTAATTTAAAAATGGTAGATTATATTCAATTAGTAAGGTAAGAATAAAACTAAAAATTATTTGAATCTAGTCAAGACAAGAAAAATATATATATTCCTAAAGTCATTGGAAAACTTTC
>CALEJM010000081.1 GCA_937898265.1 uncultured Porphyromonadaceae bacterium | reverse complement strand
TTTGCTTTTTTAATAATTCGTTTGGTTTGAAGTTATAGAAATTTGCAAGAACAGTATTTTATTGGGCTTTAACTTTTGTTTAAGTTGCAGAAAACGTTGTATCTTTGTGCTACTAAATTCCTCTGCATGACAATTATTATACTATTGTTGTTTTGTTTTCTGTCGGCATTGCTCCCGACGTATTCAGCCTATCGTAGGCTGCGAGTCGATTTCTCGGAATCGATGCTTGCACTGTTTGTCTTCATGGCTCTGTATGCCTTGATGTTTGCCTATGGCATGGCGATTCGTCTGGGCAGTGCGAGTCTGAATGCCTTGCCCTTCCCGTATGATCTTTCCGACGACCTCTCTGCTCTGGATGTCTCGCTGATGCTGAATGTTGCAACGGGTGGTCTTGTGGTGGTCAATCTGCTGTTGGGTTGGATTGTCTGGAAGAGTCGACGTCCGATTCTCCACAGTCTGATGTTTGTGGTAGCAGTGATGGCGCTGATGAGCATCGTGGTTGCTGTTGGCCTCGGCAATAATCCTTTTGTGGATTTCTTCGTATTATGTTGTGGCGTGATGGCCTATTTCGCCTGGCTGCTTGAGCTGACCTATAAGGAGTTCTGTGTGATAGGCAACATCTACATACAGGCGGGCGTCTGTCTCATGGCATCGTTGGCTCCGCTCATCCTCTGCTTGAGAAAGAAACGTGGAGGCACGAAAACCGCTTTCTCTCTCCTTCTTGCCTTGCTGCATCTGGTGGGTTTCGTCATTGCTTGCAGTCACTATTGGGTGCCGTTGGAAAACAGCTTCGACCTCTGCTTCAAAGAGCTGAACCAACTCGCCAACGCCACGGGCACCACCTATGTGTTTGTCAACATCGTCATCTTCGTGGTGATTTTCCTTCTCGACCTCGTCTTAAATTCTGTAGTATATAGATTTGTGCGGATTGAAAAATAAGTAGTAACTTTACCGCGTTAATTAAGATAGTATTGACATGTCATCAAAACCTTATACCTTTGACCGCGTTGTTCGATTGGTAATCAGCACGATAACCTTAGTTGCGCTGTTGCTCTTGGTGCGCCGACTGAGTGCGGTCTTGCTCCCGTTTGTCGTCGGTTGGTTCCTCGCCTATATGGTCAACCCGATTGTTGACTTCATACAACATAAGATGAGAGTCACGTTCCGTGTGCCATCTATCATCCTGGCGCTGGTGTTCATCGTGGCTGTCATCGTGGGCTGTGTCGAACTCCTTGTGCCAGCCGTTCAAGCGGAGGCAGCCAATATGGGCATGCTCTCGTCGAAGTTTGTCAACACCCTTGGCGCCAACGCATTGCTGTCGTCGGAGGTGTTCGAGTGGATTGTAGGCTTCATCTCCAGCATCGACTGGGAACAGTGGATCAGCGAGACCGAAAACCAAGAAGTGGTGAAAGAGATGCTACCTCATTTCTGGAACGTCATCTCGGGCACCATGCAGATTGTAATCGGCATCTTTGCCACAGCCATCATCGTGCTCTACATGATATTCATCTTGATTGACTTTGAGAATATCTCGTCGGGCTTTGTCAGCTATCTTCCAGAGAAATACCGCCGCTTCGTCACCCGTCTGATGAAAGACGTAAGCAGTTGCACCAACCACTATTTCCGTGGTCAGGCACTCGTGGCACTCTGCGTCGGCATCCTCTTTGCCATCGGCTTCAAAGTCATCGGACTCCCAATGGGCATCACCATCGGTCTCATCATCGGTGTCTTGAACCTCGTTCCTTACATGCAGACCCTCGGTCTGGTGCCTGTGCTGCTGTTGGTCATGCTGCAGTCTACCTCGCCTGAAACCAACCACTGGCTCAGTCAGTTGGGCGTGACCGACCCTTGGCAATGCTTCTGGATTATGCTCGCCATGGCATTTGCCGTCTTCCTCATCGTTCAGACCACCCAAGACCTCATCCTCGTGCCTAAAATCATGGGTAAGGCGATGGGCTTGAACCCTGCCGTCATCTTGCTCTCCCTCTCGGTGTGGGGCGCGTTGTTAGGCGTCATCGGTATGATTATCGCTCTGCCTGCCACCACGTTGCTCATCTCATACTATAAACGCTATGTGTTGCACGACTTCTCCACCGACCTCTTCGGCAAGAAGGAGGAACAACCCGTAGTGACCGTTGTTGAGCCAGAGCAGCTGGATGAAAACCCCGCCGAAGCACCCGAAACCATACAAGACCTGACCGACGATGGAGAATAAAATCAGATTCTTGGGAACGGGAACCTCTATCGGTGTGCCTGAATTAGGCTGCTCCTGCGAGGTCTGCACCTCCAAAGATCCCCGCGACAAACGGCTGCGCTGCTCAGCCTTGGTGACCTATCAAGGCAAGCGGATTCTGATAGACTGCGGTCCCGATTTCCATGAGCAGATGCTGAAAGTGCCGTTTGAGCCTCTTGATGCCGTGCTGCTTACCCACGAACACTACGACCACACCTTCGGCATCGACGACCTCCGATGCTTCACACGTCAGGCTCCCCTCAACCTCTATGCCGAGCAGCATCTGAACGACGTGCTTCGCATCCGTCTGCCGCATTGCTTTGGACATCGCTATCCCGGAGCACCCAAACTCGTGCTCAATGATATCGAACCCGGCTGTCGTTTCGTGGCAGGCACTAGTGGCATCGAGGTGCTTCCCATCCGCGTCTTCCACGGCAAGATGCCCATCGTAGGCTTCCGAATCGGCGAGATGGCATACCTGACCGACGTGTCGCATATTGAAGAGACGGAACTTGAGATGTTGATGGGAGTAAAACTCCTTGTAGTCAACGCTCTCCGCATTGAGACACACCCCACCCATTTCTCTTTGGACGAAGCATTGGAAGTTGCCAGGAGGGTAGGGGCTCCACACACCTGCCTGACCCACATGGCACACTCCATCGGACTTCATGCAGACGTTCAGAAAGCCTTGCCCGAAGGGGTGACACTGGCTTACGACGAACTCGAAGTGGTTTTCTAACCACTCGGTTCGCTTATTTCATTTGTTTTGCGTATATTTGTACCCTCAAAATCGGTGGAATGCCGCAGGTGGCAAATCCGCTTGTTTTGAACAGATAATAGATTAGTAAACATTTAAAGATACAGACATTATGTCCAACGAATTTGTAAAAAAATGCTACGACGAGGCTGCCGACAGCATGGAAGGTACCGTGATGTTCCTCGACGAAGCACTTGCGCATATCCGCGCTGGTAAAGCCAATACCCGTATCCTCGACCCTATCCGTGTGGATTACTACGGCACGATGACCCCATTGGCAAGTGTGGCAACCATCACCACCCCTGACGCCAAGACCATCGCCATCCAACCTTGGGAGAAGAAACTGATTCAAACCATCGAGAAAGCTATCTTGGCTTCAAGCATTGGCATCACCCCAGTGAACAACGGCGAGGTCATCCGTCTGTGTCTCCCTCCTGTAACAGAGGAACGCCGTAAACAGTTGGTGAAGACCGCTGGCGTCTCTGTCGAAGAGGCTAAAGTCAGTGTGCGCAACGCCCGTCGCGACGCTATCGACAAACTGAAGAAAGAAATCAAAAACGGCATGCCTGAAGACGTAGAGAAAGACGGCGAAGCCGAAATCCAAAAGCTGCACGACAAATACATCCGCAAGATTGAAGAGATGTTTGCAGCCAAGGAGAAAGAGATTATGACAGTGTGATTGCTGTCGCTTTGATCACAAGATAATAACCGCACCATTCGCCTCCCCAGTCGGGAAGTGGATGATGCGGTTTGTTGCCAAAAAAGAGAACGATGCGTCTTGCAAAACTGTTTCTGATGATTCTGCTGTTAGCGGTGACGACGGCTCATGCCGCCGAACCCGACACAACGTTGCAGAAGGCAAGACGTTGGGAATCGCTGCTCAACTGGAACTTCATCGCCGTGCCGACGGTGAGTTATCAGCCTGAGACCAACTGGGCGTTTGGCATTGCAGGAGCCTACTACTTCAACTGCAAGAACCAACAACGAACCAGCGACGTGAGCTTCGACGCCTGTTATGCGCTGAGTCACCAATTTGCCGTCAACGTTGGCACTACCACCTACTTCAACGAAGATAGTCGCTGGCGACTCTCAGCCAACATCAGGTTCCGACTGTTTCCCGATTATCTCTTCGGCTATGGCAACGAAGGAGCAGCACTCTTTGAGGAGCGGCAGATGTATCAGTCGAAACTCCTTGAAGTGAAGGCAATGCCCCAGTGTAGGGTGGCG
>CALEJM010000080.1 GCA_937898265.1 uncultured Porphyromonadaceae bacterium | reverse complement strand
ATCCGGCAGCCTCCATCTTGGCACTCACCTTCACCAACAAGGCGGCGCGCGAGATGAAGAACCGTATCTCCAAAGTCGTAGGCGACTCGCTCTCCCGCTGGCTTTGGATGGGCACCTTCCACTCCATCTTCTCGCGTATCTTGCGTCAAGAAGCCGAGAAAATCGGATTCACACGCGACTTTACCATCTACGACGCCTCCGACTCCAAGGGGATGATTCGCGATATCATCAAAGAACTCTCCCTCGACGAGAAGAAATACAAGCCGAAAACCGTTGCCAACCGCATCTCAATGCTTAAGAACAACCTCGTGACCGCCGAGAAATATGTCGGCAACCACAGTCTGCGCGAGGAAGACGAGCATCACGGCTGTCCCCGTTTCCACGAGGTCTTCACCTGCTATTGCGAGCGTTGCCGCGTCTCCAATGCCATGGACTTCGACGACCTCTTGCTGTATGTCAACGAACTCTTCGTGAAGCACCCCGACGTGCTCCATCACTATCAGGAGCGTTTCAAATATATCCTTGTCGACGAGTATCAGGACACCAACTACGTCCAGCACCGCATCGTGGCACTCCTCTCGCAGCTCCACAACCGCATCTGTGTGGTGGGCGACGATGCGCAGTCTATCTACTCCTTCCGAGGCGCCAACATCGGCAATATGCTCCATTTCCAAGGCTCATTCCAGGGGTGTAAGGTGTTTAAGTTGGAGCAGAACTACCGTTCCACACAGACCATTGTCAACGCTGCCAACGCCCTCATCAAGCACAACCACAACCAGATTCGCAAAAACGTCTTCTCCGAACTCCCCGTTGGACAGAAGATTGTGGTTACACGCAATATCAGCGACCTCGACGAGAGCGACTCCATCGCCAAGCAGGTGGAGCGTATCGCCCGTTCGGAGCGCAATAAGGACTGGTCACCTGGCAAAAAACTCTACTCGCAGATTGCCATCCTCTATCGCACCAACGCTCAGTCGCGCTCGCTGGAGAAAACCTTCCTGCGCGTCGGCATACCGTATAAGATTTATGGCGGACTGTCGTTCTATCAGCGCAAGGAAATCAAAGATGCGCTGGCGTATATGCGTCTCACTATCAATGGCGACGACGAGGAGGCTTTCAAACGTATCATCAACTATCCCGCCCGTAAGATTGGCGCTGTTACGCAGAACAAGATTCTCGACGCAGCCCATCGCTATAACACCAGTCCGCTCAACGTGGTGCTACACCTTGCCGACTACCAGGTGGATCTCAAGGGCTCGACGGCTAAGACGGTCTCTGGCTTCGGAGCGATGATGGCGGAGTTTGCCGAGAGCAACCCGAAGCACGACGCCTATGTCATGGCAGATACAATTATCCAACGCTCGGGTATTGCTGCCGACATCACTTCCGACGACGACCCCGACAACAAGGAGCGCCGACAGAATATCCAAGAGTTGCTCAACGCTATCAACGAGTTCTGTGTAGAGCATGTCAACCAAGGCGACAACGATATCGCCCTCCGCAGTTTCCTCTCTGAGGTGGCGCTACTTACCGACCAAGACGAGAAGGAACCAGAGAATGCTGACCGTGTCACGCTGATGACGATTCACTCTGCCAAAGGCTTGGAGTTTAACCACGTCTTCATTGCCGGAGTAGAGGAGGGGCTGATGCCGATGTGTGAGGATACCGATGTGCAGGAGCTGGAGGAGGAGCGCCGTCTCTGCTATGTGGCTATCACCCGTGCTAAGGAGACGTGTCACATGAGCTACGCCACTTCCCGTTTCCGCAACGGACAGACCGACTTCACTGTGCCAAGTCGTTTCATCGACGAGATTGGACCGGAGTTTCTCAAACTGCCACCCACCTATACGCCGTCGTTCTTGTCACACCCCACCTATACGCCGTTCTCCAGCCCTGCTGTCGAGACGCCAAAGTCTATCTCCACTGCTGTCAGCAGTCGGGCTACAGTCGGCGTGCCCCGTCCTGCGGCTACTGCCGACCCTATCCGTGCGGCGCGTGCCGACCAAATCGTTGTAGGTGCCAAGGTGAAACACGCCACTTTCGGTCGTGGCGAGGTGCTCTCTATCGAGGGCGACGACAGCAGTCGCAAAGCCAAGATAAGCTTTGAGACGTCGGGCGAGCGTGTCCTTTTGTTGAAATATGCCAAATTAGAGTTACTCAAATGAAGAATATCAAATCTACCCTCTTTCTGATAGGCTACGCCGTGATGCTGATTGGCGTGGCATGCCGAGTGTTCAGCGTGAACTACTGTCAGTATATCGTTGTGGCTGGTACGGCTATCGCTACCATCTTCCGCCTGCTGACGTTGCCTAAGAGCGACGACCGAAGAATCCGCCATCTCAATGTACAGCAATTCTTTGTAGCTGCACTGCAGTGTCTCGGCGCTTATATGGTTTGGAAGGGTGCCTACACCGCATGGGTGTTGCCGTTCCTGATTTCTGCTGTGGCAGACCTCGTCCTCTCCTACGCCTACGACCGCGGCAAGTCGAAAAAATAGTTCTCCGCCGCCGGTAGAAAAGTGCTAAAAATCGTACTCCACAACCCTGGAGTGCGATTTTTTTGTATTTCCCTTGTTTGTAATAAAAAAAGTATTATCTTTGCATCGTATTATGACCCGCTTTCTTGTAGGGGAATAAAATGTCGTAAATATCTCTTAACGCGCTTAAGACTAACGCGTTGGTAAAGACTATTAAGCATACTTGTATCAAGTGTGCTTTTGGTGTTTATAGAGGTTTTTTACGACATTTTTTCTTTCTCAGGGGGTGGACGTAGTAAGGACAGAGAGACAAATACTATATAATAAAGTGTTGCTGACTGTTCTTTTTAAAGAAAAAATAAAAATCTATATAGTTACAATGAAAGTAAAAACAATTCTGTGGATGCTGGCACTTGCTATGCTGAGTGCCGTATCTCTTCAGGCGCAGACACCGGTGACTGTGTACACGAGTACCAACAGCCAGTACTATCGTATTCCTGCGATAGTAACAGCTTCAAATGGTGACCTGCTTCTCTTTAACGATGATCGTCACACCTCCAATTCCGATGTGGGAAGTAATACCAGCTCCAATGGAATTGACTTGTTGGTAAAACGCTTGAGTTGGGATGGTACAGCCTATGGCTCCGTGGGCAATTCGTTGAACATCACGCCAAACAAATCACAGGCAACCTGGTGCTATGGCGATCCTGCTGTTGTTGCTGATCGTGAGAGCAATGAGGTCTTGGTTTTGGCAATTGGTGGCTTAAACGGTTGGACTTCCAATACGACATCTTATAGCATTAGAAGCCATAATAATGGTCAGACTTGGGATGCCCCTGTTCAAATGACTTTTGGCTCTGCTAATTTTCCAAGACCAACTGACAATTATGTAAATGGCTTTTTCTTTGCCTCTGGTCGCATCCTTCAATCTAAGGTGATTAAAGTTGGTAGCTACTATCGTATTTATGTAGCCTTCTTGTATACAACGAATGGAACTGGAGATAATACAGCAAAATTCAATCAGGTATATTATTCTGACAACTTTGGTTCTACATGGAACTTGTTGGGTGCTGCTGCTCAATCTTATGCTGATGAGGCCAAATTGGAAGAGTTGCCTAATGGAAATCTGATTATTAGTACGCGTACTGCCGGTGGTCGTTATTTCAATACTTTTACCTACTCAAATGTTCAAAATGGTATAGGTTTTTGGGGTGCTGTTCGCCAGTATAATCGTTTTACTACGAACTCTTCGTCAACATGTACCATTAATGGTGATATGTTGACTATGACAGCATATCGTACAATCGACAACAAACAAGTGACTTTGTTGCTTCAGTCTACTATTACTGGTCGTTCAAGCAGTTCTGATGCTGCCGATTCTCGAAAGAATGTCAAGATTTTCTATCATGAGATTGACACCAATACCACAGGAGCTATTTTGACCTCTGGTTGGACAGCAACTTCGTTCACTTTGCCAAACACTTCAACTTTCGGTGGCTATTCTGCAATGACTATGCAGGCCGACGATAAGATAGGTGTTTACTATGAAGGAAATACAACTACAAATGGTGTAAATGATTACTCCAACCTCTATTATATCACCTATACTTTGGAGGAGTTGACTGGCAATGCTTATACGTTGACCGATCCTAACCCTCCTGTGGTTGTGGATCCTGACGTAGAGGTTCCAGACGATGTGGTGCCTATCTATGAGTGGGAGGGAACTTATTCTCCTTATTGGAACGATGTTCAAAACTGGCGCGTGGTTAATGCTGTCAACAATACACCATTGGCACGTGCTATGGTGCCTCCAACACCAGACGAAAATAGTAACGTGAAAATCTTGGCTCCAGAACCTGGTACCTATAACCCTGTTCTCGAGAATCAACTTAAAATCAAAAATCTCTATGTGGCTCCGGGTGCTGCTATCGGCAACCAACACCTTCTCCAGATTGACGGAAGGGTGTATACCGACGTTGAGATTCCTACCAACCAATGGGTGCGCGTAAGTATGCCGCTCCGCGATACCTACTCTGGCGATATGTACACCACTACTCAGGGTGGCGTAGCGCCTGCAGACGAGTTTACTGCTGCTACCTACAATCCTACCGATGGTAACAGTGGCCACAACCGTGTGTTCCCATACGCTATCTATCAACGTGTGTTCTCCGACGCAGTCAATCAGATGACTGACGAGGGTAATGGCACGAAAGTAGAGCAACTCAACACTTCGTGGTCTTTGCCTTACAACGACCTCGCTGCTCGTTATCAGGTAGCTGAAGGCTTTGACCTCTGGGCTCCTTCTACACAGTCGACCGCTACTTTCCGTTTCCCATCTGCAACTGAAACATACTACTATTATTATAACGACGGCACTGTGTCTCCCCGTTATGAGACTGTCAACCACACTGCATCTGGCACTATGGCTTATGGCAACTCTGGCAATGGTGTTATGGACGTGACGCTTACTCGTGCCAGTCGTGCTGCTGATGCTGGTGTACCTATGTATGCCGTCGGTAACCCATCGTTCTCCTATCTCGATATCGCCGAGTTTATCCGTGTGAATGCTTACGGTGCAAGCCATACTGGCAATTCCTCTGTTGTTGGCAATATCACCCCTTACGTTTACAAATACAATGAGAATAATCCTGGCACAACAGGTGAGGCTTCTGAGACTATCTATTTCTTGGATAACAACCATCAACTGCATAAAGTAAATGCGGAGGAGGTTCCCAACGATGACACACCAGATTATGAAGATACCGATTTGGAAAATGCTGATGGTGTTTTCATTGCTCCAACCCGTGGCTTCCGTGTCATGGCTGGTCAAGCCAACGTTTCTGCTGTAGAGCCTAAGTTGATAGGTCAGTATGTGAATGCCTCGGTTCACCAAGCTGCTGTACCTTTCTATACTCAGATAAATCAAGGTGGTACTCAGGGGTACAACTATGTAAACTATGATGCTGGTACATGGACAAAACGTAGTATTTCGGCAGCAGATAACGGCTATGCTACATTTAATATGGCAATATCTGTCGGCTCAACGCCAGATAAAGTGTTGTTGGAGAACTTCGCAGGTTTGGCTATTTGTGAAGGTGTTGTTGATCCTGTCAATCAAACAATCACAATTCCAGGTGGCTCTATTGTTGCTTTCTATAATAACAGTAACTGGGCCGGTATTTCTTCCTTGACCAATGCCCAAATATTGGGTTGCGCAGATAAGAATTTGACCTATGCTTATAATAATGTAAATAGCCACTCCATTGGTTATGCAAACAATGTTTCTGAGGATATTGATGTTGTTATCAATTATTCTATAGATTTAAACCCAACAACAAAAAAACACGAAGTACATCTTGAATTGCAAAACGCTTTTGCAATCTATGCTGATTTGACTACTGGGTATGCTTCGTTGTATTCAAGAGCGGATCGTCGTGATGCAACTTGGGTAAATAATAATGGACCGATTTCAAGTGTTCCAAATGAACGTCGCTATTACAATGCTTTTGATTGTTTTGTTGGTATGACTGCTTCTTTGGAACTTGAAGCGTCAGAAAATGCTTATATTTGTCCTGAGATGTTTGGTACGTATCAATATGAAATTTCTTCAGATGCTTATGAGGTAAATAGTTCAATGCCTGGTACGTTGACAACAGGAACTTTGGTTAATTTTGAAGTTCTGCCTATTGAGGGTAGTTATAATGTCGTTAAAATTCGTGGTTTATATCCTACACCTTCTGGAAATGATAATGGTGTAGAAGTGATTGGCAATGTAGAACCAGTCGCTGCTAACCAATATAAGCTTACGATTCCTGGTGGTCAAACTATTTATAATGGAGGTCAAATGGCCACAAGTATGTGGGTGGTCTATGGCTTTAACGGTAATCGTGATGACTTGGTGTTGCTGTTTGATAATTCGTCCTCTGACAAATACTTTACATTTGGAAGTACTTCAAAAGGAGCTATTACTAAAATACAGGTTTCTCAATTAAATTCCAATCCTAGTTTGGGAAATAACTCTCCAGGTTTCCGTGGCGATCAAGTAAGTTTCACTGTAGGCGCTACCTCTGGAACTACCACTACTACTACTGCAACAGAAATTACATCAAATCCTTCAAGCAAAGACTTGCTACTCTATGACAAGGGTCAAAGTACATACATCGGCTATGATGGAAGT
>CALEJM010000079.1 GCA_937898265.1 uncultured Porphyromonadaceae bacterium | reverse complement strand
GGCTTCTTCCACAACTATCCTAAAGATAACCCTATCATCAAGGACCTTGAGAAGAAGATTGAGCAACTGCGTCAAGACCTCGATATTCTCCGCAACACAATAGCAGAGCGCGAGGCTCAAGAGCAGCAGGACAATAACGATTAAAACCCTTTTGGCTATGTCAGTACATCAGGCAGAAGATACCCGTAAAGTGACAACACACCGTCTGTGGCAGATGAAGGAACGCGGCGAAAAGATCTCTATGATAACCGCTTACGACTACACCATGGCCTCTATTGTTGATGAGGCAGGCGTTGATGTCATCTTGGTTGGCGACTCTGCATCCAATGTCGTGGCAGGCAATGTCACCACACTGCCCATCTCGCTCGAGCAGATGATCTACCACGGCAAATCCGTGGTCAAAGCTGTCCGCCGTGCGCTTGTGGTTGTTGATATGCCTTTCGGCTCGTACCAAATATCGCCCACCGAGGCAGTGCGCAATGCCATACAGATGATGAAGATTACCCATTGCGACGCTCTCAAGATGGAAGGGGGTATCGAAATAATAGATGCTGTAAGACAGATTCTTGCCGCTGGCATCCCTATCATGGGTCATCTTGGCCTCATGCCTCAGTCCATCAACAAATATGGCACCTATAACGTTCGCGCCAAAGATGATACAGAGGCCGAAAAACTGATATCTGATGCCAAAGCACTCGAAGAGGCTGGCTGCTTTGCACTGGTGCTTGAAAAGATACCCGCAGCCCTTGCCAAACGAGTAGCAAGCCAAATCAAGATACCTGTTATCGGCATAGGTGCTGGTGGTGGCGTAGATGGCCAAGTGCTTGTGCTTCACGACATGCTAGGTATGACAAAAGGCTTCTCACCCCGTTTTCTGCGCCGCTATGCCGACCTCAATTCCGTGATTCACGACGCCGTGGCCAACTATGTTACAGATGTAAAACGCTGCGACTTCCCAAACGAAAACGAACAATACTAATCCACTACAATAAAAACAACTATCTTACACTATCATGACTTACAGATTTACAGTTAAGAGCAACGAAAACGACACGTTTCTCCGCGAAATCAGAATCGACTCTACAGCTACTTTCCTGCAGTTGAACGATGCCATTCTCGACTCCGTAAAATACACCCACGACCAAATCACCTCTTTCTTTACCGTTACCGACAAAGACGAAGACCACGAACTCTGGTTGCAATGGAACAAGGAACAGGAAATCACCGTAATGGACATGGGTCTCCGTAGCGACATGGATTCTTATGTGATGGACAAGACCTATCTCGACGAGTTCATCCACGAGGAACACCAACGTCTGGTGTTTGTCTTCGATCAATTCACAGAGCGCGCCTTCTATGTTGAGTTGGCAGAAATCCTTTTTGGCGAAGATGTTGACAAACCTGTCTGCACCCGCAAAAAAGGTGATGCTCCAAAACAACAAGGCATGAACCTTGACGACCCAACCATCACTGCCACCGATTCTGCCCTCCTGGACGACGACAGCTTCTATGGCGACAGTTTCAACGAGGACGACTTCGAGGTCTCAGAGGGAGAAGGTGAGTAACGACGCTCAACAGCACAGCCAACACCCGCTCGGCGAGTCTTCACTCATCGTCGTAGTCGGACCGACTGGCGTTGGCAAAACAGAGCTCTGCATTCAGATTGCCAAGCAATTAAACTGCAGCATCATCTCTTGCGACTCCAGACAGATGTACCAGGAGATGAAAATCGGTACGGCCACACCTACCGACCAAGAACTGAGCGAGGCAACTCACCACTTCATTGCTTCACGCTCGGTTTACGACGACTACAACGCTGGTCAATACGAGTTGGACGCCATCCCGCTGATAGAGCAGGAACTCCAGGCCAATGGTTGTGCGATCCTCACAGGCGGCTCTATGCTCTACGTCGACGCCATCTGCAAAGGGATTGACGACATACCAGCCATACCACAAGAGGTAAGAGATGAGGTTCAGGAGTTTTACCGCACCCATGAGATTGAGGAGGTAAGACAATGGCTCAAAATGCTTGACCCCGACCACTATTTCCGCTCCGACCTCAAGAACACCAAACGCATACTTCATGCGATTGAGATTTGTTTGACAGCCGGCAAGCCCTACTCTACACTCCGCACCAACACCGTCAAACCACGTAGTTTCAACTTCGTGAAAATCGGACTTGAACGTCCGCGCGAAGAACTCTACGACAGAATAAACAGACGAACCGAAATGATGATTGCCGAAGGGTTGGAAGCCGAAGCAAGACGCCTCTACCCACTTCGACATCTCAACGCTCTTGACACCGTAGGCTACAAGGAGATGTTTGGATATTTCGACGGCGAATACCCTCTGGAAGAAGCCGTAAGACTAATTCAACGCAACACCCGACACTACGCAAAGAAACAACTAACCTGGTTTAAACACGACACTGAGATGGCGTGGTTTCATCCCGACCAACGCGAGGAAATCATGGCACACATCAGAAAAGAAGTCGACAAAAACAAGATATCACAATGATATTAACTCTTTTAATTAAGTGCTTTTTCATCGGCATTGCCGCCTCTATACCTATGGGACCACTCGGAGTGGTCTGCATCCAACGCACCATCAACCGCGGACGTCAGCACGGCTTCGTCACCGGTCTGGGAGCGGCTTCTTCCGATTTGGTCTACGCCTCACTCATCGGTTTCAGTATGAGTTTCGTGCTTGACTTTATCGAAGCCAACTCTACAATAATCAGCTTAATAAGTTTTGCTATCATCATACTCTTCGGTATTCTTACTTTCTTGAAAAGTCCTAAACAGTTCACCGAGAGCAAAACCACCTCATCGAGCAACAACAGCCTTTTGAAAGACTATGCCTCGGCGCTCGGACTCTGCATCTCCAACCCGATGATCAGCGTTTTCTTCATCGCTCTGTTTGCACAGTTTGAGGTGTTTACCAACAATCAGCCCTTCTACATCAGTCTGCTGACTTTGGTATTTATCTTCTGCAGTTCGATGACCTGTTGGGGCGTCCTCTCTTTCTTTGTCGACAAGTTCAGAGACCGCTTCAACGAAAAGGGCATCACCTACCTCAACCGATTTGCAGGCAGTCTGCTCACTATAATCGGCTTTTGGGGCATCTGCAACACTATCATCAAAAATTGGCTATAGTTTCTTCTGAAAAATATGAATAACTTCGGATTTGTCAAAGTGGCAGCAGCCGTTCCCGTTGTAGAACCTGCCAACTGCGCTGCCAACGCCCAAAATATCATCAGTCTCATCCGTGAGGCTCAAGAACAGCATGTCGGCATCGTTTGTTTCCCTGAACTCTCTGTGACGGGTTACACCTGCGCCGACCTCTTTCACAACTCGTTGCTGATAGAGAATGCTGAAAAAGCTCTTCGCGAGATTGTTATTGCCACAGAAAACACCAACTGCATGGTGAGCGTCGGCATGCCAATGGCTATTGACAACAGTCTCTACAACTGTGCAGTGATGATATACAACGGCGATGTTTTGGCTGTCATTCCGAAAACCTTCCGTCCTAACTATAACGAATTCTACGAGCAACGTTGGTTTGCCTCATCTTTCCATGCCACACGCCAGGAGATTGAACTCTTTGACAAGTTGGTTCCCTTCGGCACCGATATCTTGATTGATTTCAACAACGTAAAGGTCGGCGTGGAACTCTGTGAAGATCTCTGGACCCCAATTCCACCAAGCAGCCTTCACTGTCTTGCTGGCGCCGAGATTATCTTGAACCTCTCTGCCTCCAACGCCACCATCGGCAAGAACGACTACCGCAAACAGTTGGTTTCGCAACAATCTGCCCGCTGCGTGGCTGGCATGGTCTACGCCTCAGCTGGTTTTGGAGAATCAAGCACTGACCTTCTCTTTGCAGGCAGTGGCATGATTGCAGAAAACGGCGCGCTCCTTGCCGAGACCACCCGCTTCACCATGGAGCCTCAGCTCATCGTAAGCGAAATCGACGTAGAACGCCTTCGTCACGCAAGAACCAAGCTTTCATGGAGGGTTTGAAACCGTTAGACACGACTCGCAGTTACCAACTCATCCAAGTGAAAGGCGAGGTGAAACCATTTGAACTCACCCGTCACGTCGACCCAATGCCTTTCGTTCCACAAGGCAAGACGTTGACCGAACGTTGCGAAGAAATCATCAATATCCAATCAACCGCTTTAGTTGTCCGCTTGGCACACACCAGAATCAAGAGTGTTGTTGTTGGCATCTCAGGCGGTCTCGACTCCACGTTGGCGCTGTTGGTCTGCGTCCGTGCTTTCGACAAACTCGGATTGTCGCGCAAAGGCATCATCGGCATCACAATGCCTGGCTTTGGCACCACAGCCCGCACCAAGAGTAATGCTGAGATTCTGATGGACGAGCTTGGCGTGACCTCCTACTGCATCTCCATTGCCGACGCTTGCCGTCAGCATTTCAAAGATATCAACCACGACCCAAGCGTTACTGATGTCACCTACGAGAATACTCAAGCCCGTGAGCGCACGCAGATTCTCATGGATATGTCCAACAAACACAACGCTTTGGTGATTGGCACTGGCGACATGTCGGAACTCGCACTCGGTTGGGCAACCTACAACGGTGACCACATGAGTATGTACGCCGTCAACACCGGTGTGCCTAAAACCTTGGTTCGTCACCTTGTTCAATGGTACGCCGATTTCGTTGCCGAGCCAAAAGTTAAGGAGGTTTTGGTTGATGTAATTGACACGCCAATCAGTCCAGAGCTGCTCCCTGCCGACGAGAACGGCGATATTGCCCAAAAGACCGAAGACCTCGTGGGTCCATACGAACTGCACGATTTCTACCTTTATTATATGCTGCGTTTTGGTTTTTCAACAGAGAAAATCAAGATGCTTGCCCTGCTTGCCTTCAAAGGAAGATATAGCGAAGAGACCATCTCCCATTGGCTTAAAACATTCATGCGCAGGTTCTTCAACCAACAGTTCAAGCGCAGTTGTATGCCTGACGGTCCGAAGGTTGGCAGCATCAACCTCTCACCTCGCGGCGACTGGCGCATGCCAAGCGATGCCTCGTCAGCAGAGTGGCAAAAAATTTTTGAATAAAGACACAATAATACGCAACTTTTTGCGTTCAACATATTGAGTCCCCCATAATACTGGGGGTAAATCACCCGCTCTTTAACAATCTGCACCCCACCCATCCTGATTAGAAAATTAGGCAAAGTGTAAGTTGAAACCACTAATTTGGCATACATTTTGCTATAATTGATACGCTTAACCCCACCCCACTACGGAGTTGAGCACCCCACACGCAATCAACTAATCAACAACAATTTAAAAACTTCATGCTCATGAGAAAAGACTCCACCAGCACCGAAAACATCAAGAAACCAGTTCAACGTCGTCGTATCATGAAACCTATGGATGTAGGCCGTAACGCAGAGTCGCAGTTCAAGACCTACGCCGACAAGGAGAAGGAACACGAGAAAGCGAAAGAATTGCTTGAGAGACTCAAGCAGAAAGAGAAGGAGCAAAGAGCGTTGGTCAAGGCCGGCAAGGTGACCATCGTCAAAACCGAGCTCCTCAATGGCTGTAAAACCTCTTACAAGAAAGCCGCTTAGCAGTTCTTACAACTGGGAAAAAGGAAAAACGCCATCTGTAAAAAGATGGCGTTTTTTGTTTCTATACCTATCAAAGGCAACTTAATGCCAGTGACAAAACAGTTATTTATTCTCAATCAAAGCGACTGCATAGGCCGACATACCTTCTTCCTGCCCAACAAAGCCAAGACGCTCGGTGGTTGTTGCCTTGATAGAAATCTGCGATTCGTCGCAGTGCATCGCTTTCGCCATTGCGGCTTTCATGGATGGAATATGGGGCGCTATCTTTGGACGTTGGGCGCAAAGGGTGCAGTCCACATTACCTAAACGATAGCCGTTCTCGTCCAGAACATCCATCACGCGACTCAGCAGAATCTTGCTGTCAATTCCCAAGTAGGCATTGTCGGTATCAGGAAAGAGATGACCAATATCGCCAAGATTGGCAGCTCCCAACAAAGCATCGCAAACCGCATGAATCAGGACGTCGGCGTCGGAATGTCCCAACAAACCCTTGACGTGCGGAATCTCAACACCGCCAACGATGAGTTTACGTCCTTCTACCAACTGATGAACGTCGTAACCAAATCCTACTCTCATAGTCAATCTGTCTATTGATTAAAGAAAAGTCCACAAAGCTTCTGCCCTGTGGACTTTTTATTATGAATTAAAATTCATTCAATTATTTGCGGTCTGCCAATTCTTTCAAACCGTCCACGTCGAAGGCGAGAGTGAAGCGGAGTGTCTGATCCAATGGGCTGGTTTGTGCCTGAGCAATTACGTAGGCAACGTCCAAGCGGAAAGCAGAGAGTTTGAAGCCAGCACCAACGGTGTAGAACTTACGGTTACCTTTAGAAGCGTTCTCGTTGCAGTAACCAGCGCGAGCGAAGAATTGCTCGTTGTAAGCATACTCGATACCAGCATTCCACATTACCTCTTTGAACTCTTCCTTAGCACCACCAGGAGCATCGTTGAATGACATGAAGATACCTTTCATTGAAGAGATATCGCTGTAGTCTTCAGCACTCATCAACCATGTGCTTTGGTCGTTAGGATCGAAGCCTTCGGTTTTGTTTGAGAGACGTGAAGGAACCATCATTTTGTTGCACTCAAGGGTGAACGACATGCGGTTGTACTCGTTGAATGGGAGGTAGTATGAAACACCCAAGCGGAGGTTAGCTGGGATGAAGTTACGTGTCTGACCCTTGTCGTAAGAGATTTTTGTACCGATGTTAGAGAGGTTCAAACCAACACCGAGGCGGTGTTGACCACCGTTGTTAGCGTCAAATGGTTGCATGTAGAACACAGAAACGTCGGCGCCGAAAGCGTGACCTGGGTAGTAGTTTTCATCTCTAACGCTGAGGTCTGAGTTGATGTAACGGAGGTTTACACCCATTGAAACATATTCAGCCAATTTGCGTGAGTAGCCGAGGTCGAAGGCAAACTCGTAAGGTTTTACAGTGATAGGAATTTCCTGTTCTGCAGACTCACGGAGGTTAACCTTACCGTATGAGAAATATCTCAAAGAGGCACTGATAGCACCAGCAGCGTCGCTGATGTTGTAGTAGCCAGCGAGGTAAGCAACGTTGATGTCGCTTACCAATTTGTGCAACCAAGGGGTGTAGGACATAGCGAAACCACCGTGGCTCTCAGAGAGTGCGTATTTTGATGGGTTCCAGTATTGTGAGTTGATGTCAGGAAGTGTCGAAACACCCACATCACCCATACCGCCACCAACAGCATCTGGGTTTACGCTCAATGAAGGCACGCCTGTCACGAGCGGATTGTAGTAGTCGTTGTCAGAGTTTTGCGCTACTGCGAAAGCAGAGCAAGCCACTGCCAAAATAGCAGTCAATACGAATTTCTTCATTTGTTTATTGGATTAGTTGTGGTTAAAAACCACTTTCATTATTTACATAGCGTGGCACGAGAGACTACTCCCTCGCGCCAACTATATAACGAACTTTTTCTTATTTTATTGTATAAAGTTCTATTTAATTAATGAGGCGATGAAATCTATGGCCTCAAGACACCACTTGGCAGTCACGTCGTCGTGGTCAAGGGCAGGGTTGAACTCAACGACATCGACAGAGCGAATACACTGAGTATCAAACATTGCCGTAAGGAATTTACGAAAATCCTCTTCGAAGATTCCGTCTGGAACGGCTGTTCCTGTGCCAGGCACTAATGAAGGGTCCATTCCGTCGATATCGATACTGCAGTGGATATTTTTCAATCCTTTTTCAGCAATTTTTTTCTTGATATCTTCAATCACGAAATCCATGCCTTTCTCTCTGACGAGTTCGGCGCGGTAGACGTTGAGGTTTTCCGATTTGATCAGTGCCTCTTCGCCGCAGTCAAGGTCGCGTGTGCCCACCCAGAAGATGTTCTTCGGATTGACGGTGCGACGTACGACGCTGGCGAGGTCGGTGGTAGCCAAACCCATCAGGGCTGCGCAAGGCATGCCGTGTGAGTTGCCGCTTGGTGAGGCTGGCTCCATGTTGAAGTCGCCGTGCGCATCAAACCAGATGATGCCGAAATCGTCGTAGTAGTGGGCGGCAGCCGCAGCACTACCCAACGACAACGAGTGGTCGCCGCCAATGATGAAAGGGAACGTACGGCGGAGGTAGGCGGTTGTCACCAACTCATAGAGTTGATTGCCAACTTCAACCACACCTTCGAGGTATTTTACCTTATCATTGTCTTTATATTTGTCGGCTTCGTTGCGTTCGGAAACCTGAATGTCGCCGGCGTCAGTCACCGTGTGACCATGTTTCTCAAACAGTTCTTTAACACCCATGCTGCGCAAGACAGCAGGTGCCAATTCTGGTCCGTGGCGATCGCAACCCAAATCGGTGGGTACGCCAATCATCGTGATATCCATAATAGCAAGAAAAGGAGTTGTGATTAGAGACTATTGAAAACGTCGCGGATGATGCCGATGGCTTCCATCATTTGGTCGCGTGTGATTACCAATGGTGGAGTGAAGCGGATGATGTGGTCGTGAGTTGGTTTGGCAATCAAGCCACGTTCCATCAGTTTCAAGCAGATATCCCATGCAACGAGACCATCATGTGGTTCTGTTACAACGGCGTTCAACAAACCTTTACCACGCACTTGTTTAATCATTGGGTGGTTGAGTTTTGAAATCTCATCACGGAACAACTTACCCATTTCGTAAGCGTTCTCGGTCATATTTTCTTCCTTGATGGCTTTCAGTGCTGCGATGGCAACGGCGCATGCCAATGGGTTGCCGCCATAGGTTGAACCATGTTCGCCTGGAGCGATGGTGAGCATGATATCGTCGTTGGCGAATACTGCTGATACAGGAGTTACGCCGCCTGACAATGCTTTACCAAGAATCAAGATGTCTGGATGTACGTTTTCGTAGTCGCAAGCCAACATACGACCGGTGCGTGCGATACCGCATTGAACCTCGTCGGCAATGAACAATACGTTCTTCTCGTGGCAAGCGTCGTAGCAAGCTTTCAGGTAGCCATCGTCTGGAACAGCCACACCAGCCTCGCCTTGGATTGGCTCGAGGAGGAAGCCTACGATGTTAGGGTCAGAAGCCAATGCTTCTTTCAAAGCGTCTACATTATTATATGGTACTTTGATGAAGCCGTCGGTGAAAGGACCGAAGTTGGCGTATGAACTTGGGTCGGTACTCATTGAGATGATGGTGATGGTACGACCGTGGAAGTTCTCGGCGCAAACAACGATTTTAGCTTTGTCAACTGGCACTTGTTTGCGAACATAGCCCCAGCGACGAGCCAGTTTCAAGGCGGTCTCAACAGCCTCGGCACCGGTGTTCATTGGGAGGAGTTTGTCGTAGCCGAAATATTTGCAGGCGTATTCTTCGTATTCGCCCAAGATGTCGGCATGGAAAGCGCGTGAAGTCAAGGTGAGTTGATCAGCCTGATCTTTCAACGCTTTTATGATTTTTGGGTGGCAGTGTCCTTGGCTCAATGCTGA
Source organism: uncultured Porphyromonadaceae bacterium (assembly GCA_937898265.1). Lineage (GTDB taxonomy): Bacteria > Bacteroidota > Bacteroidia > Bacteroidales > Paludibacteraceae > HGM05398. The sequence continues at coordinate 2,522 of CALEJM010000079.1, read as the reverse complement.
GTAGCCAGACAAGAAGTCGAAGTAACGTTTTCCTTCAACGTCCCAAACAAAGACACCTTCACCTTTTGTGAGTACAACAGGCAGTGGATGATAGTTGTGAGCACCGTATTTTTCTTCGCGCTCAATGTATTCATTAACTTTCATAGTGTATATAAGTAGTTTATATTCTCATTTCCAACAGATGCGGAAATTTGAATGGGTTTTTATTCTTTATACCGACAACAACGTAAGACTACATTTTTCGTCGGCCCACAAAGTTACTAATTTCTTTTGGTTTTTAGGCCACTTTTAAGCAAGAAAATCGATTTACACACCAAAAGATTAAAGAATGAAAGTAAACGTCCCGTATTAAAGCACCCAAATTAAAGTCTTCAAGCAATAGACCCCAAAATACAATTTTATAAAAGGACAGCGCCCGATGCGCCCAACGACAAAAAGATGCTTTTTATCAAATTAGAGAGCTAACGGACCGATTTATGCAGATGGATGAGGGAGATTTCGGGTCCGCGACCGACGCGCATCGGCACGATGGTATAGCCTAATCCGCGCGATACATATATATATTGTTGTTCGGAGGAGTAGAGTCCGTTCCAAAATTCAAATTCTTTCATTGCGGGCGAGAGTCCGAACACGATGAACTGACCGCCATGTGTATTTCCTGAGACGGTGAGGTCCACGTGGTAGTCAGACGCCAAGACGCAAGGACGCCAGGCAGTTGGGTCATGCGACAGCAAAATTGTATAACAGTCTGTGCTGACGGTATTCATTGCGGCTGTCAAGTCGCCATATTTCGGAAATCGACCCGTTCCCCAGTTTTCGATGCCCACAACATTGATTTTATCCGTATCGCCGACGGCAATCTCAACGCCCTCGTTTTCAAGCAGTCGGAAACCGCACATCTCATAGACTTCGCGCATACGGAGTTCGTTGGCTTGCCGTTCGGTCTCGTTGTCAAAAGGGAAATATCCGCCGTAGTCATGATTGCCCATCACGGCATATTTGCCTATCCGAGCCTCCAGCGCCTCAAGAATGGTATGGGGTCCAAGCATCTCGTTGGCATAGATATTAACCAGGTCGCCAACCATTAAGATAAAATCGGGCTGAAGGGCATTGACGCTGTCAACAATAGTCTGAAGATAAGCTGATTTTTGTCCTACCAACGTACCAAAATGGAGGTCGGCAAGCACCACAATTTTCGTATCGTCAAAACCTTCGGGAAGTCTTGCGCTTTCCACGTCAACGTGCTCTACTTCAAGATGATGACGATTAAGAAAACCAGTCACCAAGACTGCGAAACAGATTAGCATCAAAGGGATGCCGATATAACCACGTAAGTGCCAACGATGCTGAGGGCGCAGTTTTTTGCCTATCAAATCCAAGAGCGAGAAACTTCCGTAAGCAGCCAAGGGGATAAACAGGGTGTAGAAGATAGCCACGACACGATAGATAACCACCTCATTGATACGCCATAGCCAGTTCAACCAATGCATCTCCAGAGCTACCATGAAGGCTGCAAAGAAGAGCGAGACAAAGGCTACGATGCCGAAAAGAAGACGAGAACCGCGCCGCTCCTCTTTGGCATGGCTCCAAAGTCGACAGAGGGTTGCTCCCGAAGCGAGAACAACCAAGAGCAGCATGAAGAGGGCAAAAAGCGGTTTTAGGTACATAAAGCGCGGTTGGGGTTATTGGAGCTGGCGACCATTGAGGTCGTATTTCACGCCGTTACGAAGGATAAAGATTTTACCTTCTTCTATGATTTTTACAACTTTAGATTGCTGTTTATCAGTCACATTTTCAACTGCCGTTCCGTCGCCGTCATCGCCCATGATTCGACTAAATTCGCGCCAAACAGGAGCCGCAGAATAGGTGGCGACCGACGTTCCGTTGTCGGGAACGTGAAGCGTTGCCACACTGGTTATCTCGGTGCCGAAAGCGGTTTCGTCGGCCGACGGAGGAACGGTGCCACGGCAGAAGACATGCAGCAGCGGCGAGTCTTCAAAGACACAACTGCCGATATTTTGAACGCTGGCAGGCAGGATGATTTTGTCGAGGACGTAGCAGGCGTTGAACGCACGGCCAGCGATGTCGACAACGCCGTTTGGAATGGTTACGCACCTGAGTTTGGAGCAGTTATACAATGCTTGCGATTCAATGGTTGTCACGCCAGCAGGGATGTCCAACGAGAGCAGTCCCCAACAGTAGGCAAACACTTTCTCTTCCAATCGGTTGATGCCATTGGAGAGGGTGATGGAGGTGAGCCGAACACAGCTTTCAAAGGCACTCGCGCCGATTTTCGTAACGCTGTTCGGAACAATCAAGGTGGTCAATCCAGATTTCTCAAACGCATGGTCGTCAATGGTTTGCAATCCGTTAGGCAAGGTCATTGACGGCATCTGGCAGTTGTAGAACGCACCGTTTTCAATGGTGGTAAGGGTTGACGGCAGAGCAACCGTCTCAAGGTTGAGACAGGTGTGGAAAGCAAATCCGCCTATAGTGGTAACGCCTTCGTTGACAACGATATG